>NZ_JANSHO010000028.1:0-16132 GCF_047502635.1 Synechococcus sp. RC10B2 | reverse complement strand
CCGCCTCCCCAACACCCCGATCCCCCCTCGTCTCCTGCTCCGGTGCCGCCTCCTGATGACGACCCGCCGCCTGACGACCAGCCGCCTCCAGATGACCACCCGCCGCCCGTGCGTCCCCACCACTCGTCGTCGAACCGCTCGCGCTTAGGCAAGATGCGCTCGCGCTCTTCCGAGAAGTCGCAGTGCGGGTTTTGGCACTGGCGCAGGATTAACTCCAGCCCTGTGCGCGTGTAGGTCGGCGTGCGCACAAGGCGCGCTGTTTCGCGCACGGTCAGCCCGTCGCACCAAGGGCAGCGACTGTAGCCGTTCAGCAGGGCGACTTTGTGGAAGATTTCGAGCGTCTCGCAGGCGTCGCACCGCCACACGAGGTAGTTCACGCTGCCGAGTTGCTCTTCAGTGCGTTGGAGTTCGTCCAGGTAGGCGTCGTCCGCCTGTTCGTCCAGCAGGCGCATGGGCTGTTGGCAGGTGGGGCACTTGGGGGGTCGCTCGCGCAGGGCGTATGCCAGCAGCCCGATTGCCCCGCCGCCCAGCAGCATCAGTCCCCCAATCGGCAGCGGGTTGGGCGTCGGGAGTGGCTCGAAGGGCGCGTCGTCGTAGCGGGGGCTGTACGGCGCGCGGGGCGCGGTCGGCTCATACGCGCCTGACGCCTGCGCGTTGCGAATCCGTTCGGCAATCGCCTCCACGCCCGCAATCACCCCGCCTGCGATGTCGCCCGCGCGGAATCGCAGCACGACCGCCGTGTCCAGAATCTCGCCTGCGACCGCGTCGGGCAGAATCGCCTCCATACCGTAGCCCGTTTCGATTTCCACGCGCCTGTCGCCCAGCGCGACCAGCATCAGCACGCCGTTGTCCGCCTCGCGCTTGCCGACGCCCCAGCGGTTGAACAGCTCGGTGGCGTACTCTTTGGGAGTTGCGCCCTGCGTGCGCCGCAGGATGACGACGGCGATTTCCGCACCCGTGTCGCGCTCCAAGTCGCTGATGAGGCGGTTCAGCCGCGCTTTGTGTTCAGGCGACAGCACGCCCGCCATATCGGTCACCCAGCCCCCGTCGGTCGCGCGCGGGTTCGGCACGCGCTCGATCGGCTGACTCCAGCCCAGCAGGGCGTGTATCCCAAGAAGCAGGCACAACGCCCCGCGTCCCCACAAGCCTCGCATGGTTGTTCCCCTCTTCCGCTGCCCCCGCGTGTGATGCACAGGGGGGGCGCAACTCTAAAGTGTACCTAATTGCGCCTTCAAGACCCGATGTTCTATACCAATCACCGAGCCAAAGTTCACAAAAAAAACAGTAGTTGATGAACCCGCCTTTTGCGCCTGCGCCTCTACCCCGCTTCCGCACGCAGACGCAAGGGTGTGGCGCGCGGAAGCGAAGCTTCCGCCCATGCTGAAGCTGACGCTTCAGCACTCCAAAGAGTCCTCCCCTCTCCCACGCAGTGGGAGAGGGGCTGGGGGTGAGGGCTTTTCGTCAGAACCGATAGCCGACCTGCGTGGCGAACACGCCCGCGCGGTTGCCTGTGGGGCTGGAACCGCCGCTCAGCAGCGCGACGCCCTTGCCATCCGTGCTGATATACTGATACAGCACGCTCAGCTCGATGTCGTCGGCAAGTTGGTACACTGCGCGCAGGGTGAGGTAGTTCCATTCGGGTCTGCCGCGCTGGTTGTTGAGCGCGAGGCTATTGATTTCCCAGCCGACATTTTCGTAGGTGAGGTGGAACCGCAGGCGCGGGGCATAGCGGTAGTGGGCGTCCAGCTGGACACGCCGCATGCGGTCGCGCCCCTGATAGCCTCGGTTGAACGGGAGTTTCGCCGTGCCTGTGTAGGCGTCCACCGCCAACGCGACGCTCAAGTTCTCGGCGACTTGGTAGTCGGTGCGGAAGTAAGCGCCCTTCAGGTCGGACGGGTTATACAGGTAGCCGATGCGCCCCCAGTTGCCTGGCGCGACGAAGTAGGGTCCGATTTCACGATAGCCCAGCGTGCCGCGCCAGCGGTCATTGAAGGGGTAGCTGGCGCGAATGTCGAACGCCGTGTTTTTGCTGCCGACCACGCGATTGTCGCCGCGCAACAGGATGCTCTGCGCGTAGTCGAACGCGACGCTCACCCCGCTGAACTCCGCCGAAAGGTCGAGCGCAAATACATCGGCGCGGTTTACATCTGTGCGCACTGTGTTGGTGATGTGGTTAAAAGTGCGATTGCGCCCGACGCCCGCCGCCATGTAGGTCGCGCCCAGACTGACAGGAGTCTCGGCGACTTGGAACTGGTACTGCAGGCGCAGCACTGCCATCTGGTCGACGGGTGCGCTGACGGAAGCGTTGTGGTTGGCGAATCGGATGGGGAAAAAGCGTGTGGTGTTGGACCGAATGCCGTAGCTACTCACCAGAAACAGCTGCGCGTTCACCCCGCCGAAGGTCGTGCTCAGCCGTGCGCCGTCCGCGCGGAACGCGCCGTCGTCGTAGCGTGCGGCGTCGAGGTAGTAGTCGGGGTCAATCCGCTGCAGGGTGTACGGGGTGAGTTTCAGTGGGATGCGCCCGATTTGCGCCTGGAACTCCCTGCCGAACAGCTCCAGCGGCAGTGTGATGTAGGCTTCCCAGATGGTGACATCGGTCGCACCGACGGTGTACGCGGCGGTGTTGAGGCGCTGGCTATCCGCCGTGCGGGTCGCCTCGCGCGTGTAAGGCAGATAGTTGCCAACAATCAGGGTTGCCTGCGCATCGATGCGCTCGTTGATGGGCACATCGACCTGCAGCCCCAGCTCGTGCAGCACGCCTACGCTCTGCAGGAACTTGCCCGACGGGTTAATCGCGTTGCCGTTGTAGGTGAACGCGCTGCGCTTATCGTAGCTGTGCGTGCCGAATACGGCAAGCAGCACATCGCCTGTGAGGCGGTTGCGCCGTCGCTCTTCGGACTTTAGGCGTTCGCTCAGCGCGTCGAGGTCGCGCCGCAGGTCGCGCACGCCCGCATTCAACTCGTTCAGCTCGGTCTGGAACTCTTGCGCCAGTCGCTGGAGGGTCTCAACCGCGCTGCGCAGCTGTTGCAGCTCTTGGACGGCTTGCTGCAGCTCGCGCAGGCGCGCTTCGGGGGCTGTGGGCTGCGGCGCAGGGGGCGTATCGGGCGCGATTCGGTCAATCCGTTGCTCCAGTTGGCGGATGCGCTCGTCGATGACGCGGTAGGCGCGGGCAATCGCCTGCGCGAACTCGGCGCGGGTGACCTGTCGGTTCGGCTGGAAGGTGCGGTCGGGGAAGCCCTCCAGAATGCGCAGGCGCACCAGCTCGCGAATTGCCTGATACGCCCAGTGGTTCTGGGGCACATCGTTCAGCTGCGCATATGCGCTCAGCGTCAGAAGACCTGATACCAGTAGCCATACTCCTAATCGCATCGTCTCCTCCTTGAGTAGCAGTGATGCCTGTAGGATACCCGATAGGCGCGAGGTATACTACGGGCATGCTGCAACGCCTACGCCTGCGCAACTTCCGCAGTTTTCGTGACGCAACGGTCGCGTTCGGGTCGCTGAATATCGTGTTGGGGGAGTTCGTATGAGAATCGTGATTGCAGGCGGGACAGGGTTCATCGGCAAAGCGATGCTCGCGGCGTATCGGGCGGAGCACACGCTGGAGGTGCTAACGCGCGACCCCAGCGCGGCACAGGCGCGCCTGCCCGAAGGCGTTCGAGCCATCGGCTGGGACGGCGCAACGCTCGGCGAGTGGGTCAATCGGCTCGACGGCGCGGACGCGGTGATTAACCTTGTGGGCGAGAGCATCGCGCAGCGGTGGACGCCCGCCGTCAAGCAGCGCCTGTGGGACAGCCGCGTGAAGACGACCGAGCTACTTGTGCAGGCGGCGCAGCGCGCGAGTACGCCCCCGCGCATTTGGCTGCAGGCGTCGGCGATTGGCATCTACGATCAAAGCCCCGACACGACCGCCGACGAGTCCAGCCCGCCTGCCAGTGGCTTTCTGGCGGATTTGGGCAAGGCGTGGGAGGCAGCGGCGCAGCCTGTAGCGTCGCTGGGCACGCGCCTGTGCTACATGCGCATCGGCGTCGTGCTGGGGCTGGAGAGCGGCGCGCTGCCCCAGATGCTCACCCCGTTCAAGCTCGGCGTCGGCGGACCCATCGGGTCGGGCAAGCAGTGGCTCTCGTGGATCCACCTCAGCGATGTGGTCGGCGCGGCGGCGTTTTTGCTGGCGCGGGACGACCTATCAGGCGCGTTCAACTTTACCGCGCCGCAGCCTGCTACGATGGACGAGTTCGCTAAGACGCTGGGACGCGTGCTGCTGCGTCCCGCGATTATCCGCGCGCCCGCGTTCGCCGTGCGCCTGATGCTGGGCGAGATGGCGGAGTTTGTGCTGCAAGGCTCGCGCGTGCTGCCCAAGCGGTTGCTGGAAGCGGGCTACGAGTTCCGCTTCCCGACGCTGGAGGCGGCGTTGCGCGATTTATTGGGCAAGTAGCGGTCGCGCACTGGCTGTCGACGGCGCTTGACAAGGCGTCGCGTCGCTGCCCGCTCCCACCGGGGGGCTTACGGCACACGGGGAAACGACTTACCGTTGCTTCCTTCCGGACCTGGCGGGGTTCACCGTCCCTCCGTTGCGTAAGTCCCGATGATCCTCACGGGCGCGTGCGCGGCGGGTCTTGCGGCTGTCCCGCCTCGAGCCAGAGTTCAGCCCTGCTATGGCGGATTGCAGGTACAGGGAACCGCCAGCTCCCCGCTTAGCGCGACCGTGCCCCAAAGTATACCCGACGGCTTACTCCTCCAGCTGCGCGATGGGCACGGGCACGCCGCCCTGCGCCGCCGACTGCCACGCCGCCTCCGTGAACGCCGTGATGCGCAGCGCGTTTTCGGGCTTGGATTGCACCTCTTCGCGCCCCAAAATCGCGTTCACAAAGTTGATAATCGGCTGCGACCCAGGCGGCAGGTTCTCCTGCTTGTAGCGGTTGCCGTGCGCATCGCAAATCTCCAGCTGGTCATGGCGAATGAGATAAGTGCCCTCGCTGCCGACGACGGTAATCTCCTCGTGCCAGCCGACCGTCGTGCTGCCGATAATTGACAGGTTGCCGATGGTTCCGTTCGCGTACTCGAACGCCAGCGCGGAGTTGATGTCTACCTTGCGGTCGAAGTATTGCATGTACGCGCTGACTTTGGTCGCGGGCGCGTCGATGATCCACATCAGGAAGTCCACCAGGTGCGAGCCGGTGTCGTTGATTTGCCCGCCGCCCGACAGCTCGGGGTCTTGACGCCAAGTGTTGGCGGTGGCGTGCATCCAGTTCTGCAGGTTGAGGGCTTGCACGAAGTGTACCTCGCCGATTTCGCCGCGTCGGATGCCCTCGTACACATAGCGGTACACGGGGATGTAGTGGCGCTGGTAGGCGATCAGCCCGACCTTGCCCGTCTCGCGGATTTTGCGCACGAGCGCGCGCGCATGCGCCACGGTGCAGACCATCGGCTTCTCGATCATCACATGCAGCCCTTTATCCAGCGAGTCCATCGCCTGCTGGTAGTGCAGGGTGTGTGGCGAGACGATAATCACGCCGTCCATCTCCACTTTGTCGAGCATCTCGCGGTAGTCGTCGAAGAAGGGCACGCCTTGCAGGTTCGGGAAGCGCTCGGTGGTTGCCTTGCGCTGGTCGGGATTGGGTTCGGTAATCGCGACCAGTTCCGCGTCGCTAATCCCTTGCAGGATGTTGATATGGTGGCGTGCCATGCCGCCGCTGCCAATCAGTCCTAAGCGTAGTTTGTTCATTCGGTGCCTCCATGTTCGGTTCAGAGTGAGGGGGCGTTGCGCCCCGCGCTTGTTTCGAGGCGAGTCGGTAAGTTCCTGCTACGGCGCATCGGCGTTGAATAACGGAGCGACGCGCGTCCATAGCTCAGGGTCGCCGACCGCCTCGCCAAACTGTTCCACCCAGTAGCGCACGCAGCTAAAAATTCACTTTCGAGGGCATGTGCTTCTCGATCCATCGGCGTTTGGCTTCAATCCAGCGGTCGCACAGTGGGCGCGTGTCGGGGTCGGGGAACTTGCCCAGCAGTTTCCAGAAGGCGTAGAGCTGCTGGATAGCGCGGAACCGCTCGGCGTAAGTGCTTTGGAGACGCTCAGTGTGGGTGAGTGTCTCCAGTTCGCGCAGTCCGTCGCGCCAGCGCCGAATCGCTTCGGCGGGTAGCGTTGGCGGGCGATTCGCGTCCATCGGCTGCCTTCCTCACGACGCCTGCTGGATGTCGTCGGCGGTGAGGATTTCGGGGTCTTTGCGCTGCGTGACGGTCTCTTCAGTGATGATCACGCGCTTGATGTTCGGGTTAGACGGCGCTTCGTACATCACATTCAGCATGACCTCTTCGAGGATGGCGCGCAGGGCGCGTGCGCCTGTGCCGCGCCGAATCGCCTCTTGGGCAATCGCGCGCAGCGCGCCCTCCTGAACGACCAGCTCGACGCCGTCCAGCTCGAAAAACTTCTGGTACTGGCGCACGAGCGCGTTCTTGGGTTCGACCAAGATTCGCGCCAGCGTCGCCTCGTCCAGCGCGTCCAGTGTCGCCACGATGGGCAGCCGCCCGATGAACTCGGGAATCAGCCCGAACTTGAGCAGGTCTTCGGGCATCACATGCTGGAGCAGTTCGCCCACATTGCGCTTTTTGCGCGTTTCGGGACTGGAGCGGAAGCCCATCGACTGGTCGGTGAGCCGTCGCTCGATGATTTTCTCCAGCCCGTCGAACGCCCCGCCGCAGATGAACAAGATGTTGGAGGTGTCGATCTGGATGAACTCTTGGTGCGGGTGCTTGCGTCCGCCTTGCGGGGGCACATTCGCGACCGTGCCTTCCAAGATTTTGAGCAGCGCCTGTTGCACGCCTTCGCCCGACACATCGCGCGTGATGGAGGGGTTATCGGCTTTACGGGCGATTTTATCGATTTCGTCGATGTAGATGATGCCGCGCTCGGCGGCTTTGATGTCCATGTCGGCGGCTTGGATGATGCGCAGCAGGATGTTCTCCACATCCTCGCCGACATAGCCCGCTTCGGTGAGCGCGGTCGCGTCGGCGATGGCGAATGGCACATTCAGGATTCGCGCCAGCGTCTGCGCCAGCAGCGTTTTGCCGCTGCCTGTGGGACCAATCAGCAGGATGTTGCTTTTTTGCAGTTCCACCTCGCTGCCGACGCCCGCCTTGATGCGCTTATAGTGGTTGTAGACGGCGACGGATAGCACGCGCTTGGCGCGGTCTTGCCCCACCACATATTGGTTCAACACGCGGTAGATATCTTTCGGCTTCGGGATGGTGTCCACCGAGCCGATGGGCTGTGGGGTGGGCGTCGCGCTCGATTCGCTGCGCAGGATGTCGCTCGCCAGCTTGACGCAGTCGGCGCATACGCCCCCGTACATGCCCAGAATCAGCTTGCGCACCTGCTCGCGCGACTTGCCGCACAGCACACACCGATCGGTCATGCGTGTCTCATTCGTTCGTGCCACGAGTGCCTCCTGTTAGCGACCGCTGCGGTCTAACACATGATCGATTATTCCATACTCTTTGGCTTCCTGCGCGGACATGAAGTAGTCGCGTGCGGTGTCTTGTTCCACGCGCTCGATGGGCTGACCCGTGTGCTTGTGCAGGATGTTGTTCAGGATGTCTTTGTAGCGCAGCACCTCGCGCGCTTGGATTTCGATGTCGAGCGCGGTTCCCTGAAAGCCTGCGTGCACTTGGTGGATCATGATGCGTGCGTGGGGCAGGGCGTAGCGTTTGCCAGGCGCGCCGCCTGCCAGCAGCACCGCGCCCATGCTGGCGGCTTGCCCAATACAGATTGTGGCGACATCGGGGCGAATCATCTGCATCGTGTCGTAGATTGCCAGCCCCGCGCTCACGACGCCGCCGGGCGAGTTGATATACATATCGATGTCCTTGTCGGGGTCTTCCTTCTCCAAAAACAGCAGCGACGCCACGACGAGGTTCGCGATGTCGTCGTTGATGGGCGTGCCGACGAAGACGATACGGTCTTTGAGCAGGCGCGAGTAGATGTCGTAGGCGCGCTCGCCACGCGCCGTCTGCTCCACCACCATCGGTATCAGTTGGTTTTTCGGGTAAATCATCGTCTCAATCTCCTTGCTCTGTATTTTGGACGATATCGAGCAGTTTTTTCATGGCGCGATCGAGGCGAATCTCCTGGGCGACGCGCTGGCGCAGTTCGGGGTCTTCCTTGAGGCGCGAGCGCGTCTGGGGACCCGCGTCGGTCAGGGCGATTTCGGTGATCGAGTCGAGTTCAGCGTCGGTGACCTCAATCCCCTCTTGGTCGGCGATTGCCAACAGCAGGAAGGTATTCTGCAGGCGGGCGATGCCGCGCTGGCGCAACTGCTCGCGCACCTCTTCGCCTGTCAAGCCTGTCTGTTGTATGAATTGCTCAAGAGTCGTTCCGCTCTCGACCAGTTCCTTGCTGAACTCCGCGATTTCCTCGCGCAGCTGCTCGTCGATGAGCGCGTCGGGCAGGTGGACGATGCTGCGCTCGCGCAACGCCGCCAACGCCTGACTGCGCGCCTGATCCTGAAGGTACTCCAGCTTCTGGCGCGTGATGCGTTGACGCACATCCTCACGCAGGGCATCGAGGGTCTCGAAGCCGAACTGCTTCGCGAATTCGTCGTTGAGTTCGGGGTAGACAGGCGCGAGGATTCGCTCGACGGAGACGGCGACGGTGAGCGTTTTGCCTGCCAGTTCGGGGTCGTTGAAGCTTTCGGGGAAGGTGAGCGTCGCCTCTTTGGTCTCGCCCTCGCGCATGCCCGCGAGTAGGTTGTCCAGCGCGCCGAAGGTTTGCCCAAGCGTGATCATATAGCGGTTGCGCCGTGCGTTCGCCTCCTCCAGCGATTGGATGCCGACGACGAGGCGATCGTCGGTTTGCGCGGGTCGGTCGGGCGCGGCTTCAAGCTTCATCTGCTGCTTGCGGAGCGATTCGATCGCTTGCTCCACCTCGTCGTCGCTAGTCTCTTGCGGCGGGATGGGAAAGCGCAGGTCGCGATACTCGCCGAGTTTTTCCACGACGGGGCGTAGCGGCACGGTGAGCTTGAACCGAAACGGCTCGCCTTCCTGAAGTCGCTCGATGTTGACCTGTGGGGGGCGGTAGGGTTCGAGCTGCTCCTGTTGCAGCACTTTGGGGATGAATTCGTCCATCATCAGCTCGCCTGCTGCGCGGCGCAGGTTCTCTTCAGAAACCATACGACGCAACATCGGCAGCGGCGCTTGACCGGGGCGAAAGCCCGGCACGCGCAAGTACCGTCCGATTCCCCGAAGCGCGCGTTCGAACATCCGCTGTGTGGTGGTCGCATCGACTTCGACGGTCAGGTGAATCGTGACGGGCGACGGCTCCTCACGGCTCAGGATTTGAAACGGTTGTGTGGATTGCGCTTGCATAGCACCGCCTCTAAATGTAAGATGGAGCGGGAGACGGGACTCGAACCCGCGACCCTCTCGTTGGCAACGAGATGCTCTTCCACTGAGCTACTCCCGCACGCTTTGTATTATACCCGATTTGGTGGGCGAGGGGAGACTCGAACTCCCACGGGCAAAGCCCACCAGATCCTAAGTCTGGCGTGTCTACCGATTCCACCACTCGCCCTGTGGTGGTGCCGAGGGGCGGATTCGAACCGCCGACACCCGGATTTTCAGTCCAGTGCTCTACCACTGAGCTACCTCGGCGCATGGCGGGGCTGACGGGACTTGAACCCGCGACCTCTAGCGTGACAGGCTAGCGCTCTGACCTGGCTGAGCTACAGCCCCGCAAATCCCCTCGCTCGCTGGTGGGCGAAGCAGGGCTCGAACCTGCGACCTCTTCCTTGTAAGGGAAGCGCTCTCCCAGCTGAGCTATTCGCCCGATTGCTCAGGCAAATCATATTATACCATACCTCCCCACCTGTTGTCAAGGGGTTCGGGCGCATGCGCCAACACATCGTTTACACCCGTCAGAACGCCCAAAAGCGCGGGATGAGCAGCGTCGCCAGCACCCAAAACAGCAGGTTCAGCGGCAGCCCCACGCGCACGAAGTCGCTGAACTGGTACTGCCCGACGCCGAACACCATGGTGTTGGTCTGGTAGCCAATCGGCGTCATGAAGCTGGCGGAGGCGGCGTAGGCGACCGCGAAGAGAAACGGGCGCGCGTCCACGCCCAGCGCGGCGGCGACCTCAATCGCCAACGCCGCCATCAGCACCGCCGTCGCGTTGTTCGACATCACCTCCGTCAGCAGCGAGGTCAGCAAATAGAACCCCGCCAGCACGACGATGGGTCCCAACCCGCCGAGTGCGCTGAGCAAGTTGACCGTGAGCCAGCGCGCCGCGCCTGTGGTCTCCATCGCGGTGCCCAGCCCCAGCATCGCGCCGAGCATCACCAGCAGCCGCCAGTCGATGGCTTGCACCGCCTCGTCGGGCTTGAGGCAGCCCGTCAGCACCATCGCCAGCGCGCCCACCAGCGCGGCGACCGCCGTCGGATACCAGCCCATCGAAGCGACCAGCACCACGCCCGCCATAATCAGCCCCGCCAGCAGCGCTTTGACAGGGCGCGGGCGCGCCGCCTCCACCTGCGATACGAGGATAAAGTCGGGCAGGCGCAGTAACTCCTGCAGCCGCTCGCGTTCGATCTGCACCACAATCGCGTCGCCCGCCTGAAGCGGGATGTCGGCGAACTGTTCCAGCGCCATCTCTTGGCGGTGGCGCAGCGCAAGCACCGTCGCGCCGAATCGATTGCGAAAGCGGCTGCTGCGCAGCGTCTGCCCCACCAGCGACGAGCTGGGCGTCAGCACTAACTCCACCAGCAGGGGCGGCTCGTCCGTCGCGTGCGCAGGCGCGTTGGCGACCAGTTTCAGCCCATACGCGCCCTCCAGCCGCTGCAGCCGCTCCAGGTTGCACCGCACGCGCAACAAGTCGCCCGCCTGCAGAATGCGGTCGGGCAACGGCAGCAGGCGCAACCCGTCGCGCCAGATGTCCAGCACCTCCAGCCCCAACTCGCGCACGAAGTCGGCGTCCATCAGCCGCTTGCCGATCGCTTTGGAACGCTCGGTGAGCTTGACCTCCGTGATATACGCGCTCAGGCGGTAAGCGTCCGCAGGGTCGGCGGCAGGGCGACGGTCAGGGATTAGGCGCATCCCTATCGTCAGCAGGTAGACCAGCCCCGCGCCCGTGAAAATCAGCCCCAGCGGCGCGAACTCGAACATGCCCAGTGGCTCAATCCCGCGCTGCACGGCGACGCCGTTCACAATCAGGTTGGTGGAGGTGCCAATCAGCGTGCAGACCCCGCCGAGCATGGAGGCATACGAGAGGGGCAGCAGCAACCGCGAGGGGCTTTGCCGCGCCGTCTCGGAAAGCGCAAGCGTGAGCGGGATAAACAGCGCAACCACCGCCGTGTTGTTCACGAACGCCGACAGGAACGCCGTCACAAGCAGAAGGGCAATCACTGCAAGCCACGCTGCCCGCCGTGCCAGCCATTCTAACCCCCGCGCCAGCCAGCCAATCACCCCCGTGCGCTGCAGACCCTCGCTGAGCACAAACATCGCCGCTATCGTGATCACCGCGTCGTTGCTGAACCCGCGCAGCCCCTTCTCCACAGGAACCAGCCCACTCAGCAGCAGCGTCGCCAGCAGAATCAGCGCGACCACTTCGGGGGGAAAGCGGTTGCTGATGAACAGCGCAATCGCCGCCACAAGCAAGCCTAAAGTGAGCGCGATTTCAAGGGTCATCCCTATTCCTGCACGCCAGCGAACACCTCCGCAGGCGTGAGCGTCAGCCCTGTCAGCACCTGAGTCGGCACAGGTTGCTCGCCCGAAAACCAGCCCAGCGAACGGTAGCCGCCCTCCTCGCGCACCAGCACCTCAATCTCGCCCGCCTCCACATCCACTGCCCATACCTCGCGCACGCCGAGCTGATGATAGTCCTGCAGTTTCTCCTTCCAGCGATGGTAGGTGTCTGACGGCGAGAGCAGTTCGATCACCAAGTCGGGCGCAATCTCCAAACGCGGCTCGCTCAGGCGGTCGCGCCACTCGGCTTCGCGTGCGCTGGACAGGAAAAACAGGTCGGGCTGGCGCGTGCGCAACGGTTCCCGACGCACCACAAAGTCAAACGGCGCGGCGAGCAACTCACCTAACCGATTCAGGTTGAGGTAGCTGCGTATACGATCCATCAGTTTCGCTTGCGCCAACTGGTGCTTCAGTATTGGCGTCGGCAACGGATGAACCTCCCCGTCGATGATTTCGTAGTGCATAAGGTCGTCCTCCCAGCGGAGGTAGGCTTCCCAATCGAGGCGTTTCGTGCCCTGTTCGTGCGGCGCAGTGATTGCCATAGCCGAATTATACCGACGCTGTACCGCCCTCTCTGCGATTATAGACCCAGTACGCGCCTATAACCGCTAAAGCCATCAGGACGCCTATCGGCACCGCGACGGGTGCGCAGTGTCCAAACCAAAACAGTCCTAAAGGCGTCGTTATGATCCCCAGAAGCGTTAGCCCAATCCCGAACACGCCCCAGCCGACCCCGTTTATCCCAGCAGGGACGCTGAGCAGTAAGCCCATGCCAACGCCCAGTGCAGTAATCAACGCCAGCGTGACTGTCAAGTAGCGCACAAAGTCGGGACGAAGCGCCACCATTACGGCGCCCATGACTGCTGTAGGAATTGCCACTGCTGTGCCCGCACTGCCTCCGAGAAAAAACACGAACATATACTGTCCGTCCCGCAGTGCATTGGGGTCATCCACCATGAACCAACCGTGCATCAACAGCGCGGTACACTCGGCGCCCGTGATGAGCGTTAGCACACTCGCGAAGAGTATCACCAACCAATTCGGCAGTTGCCCCATGATTTACCTCCACTATGGAGTACCGTTTACACGCCCGACACATTTCGGGACTTTCATCCTAATTTGGGTATACTCCACAGGCAACAACGGAGGCAACCGATGGCAGAGATACTGGCGGCACAACTGGTGCGCGATATACCGAACTTCCCAGAGCCGGGGATTATCTTCAAGGACATCACCCCCGTGCTGAAGCATCCGCAGGCGCTAAAGGAGGTCGTAGACCTGATGACCGAGCATGCGCGCGCACTGAAGCCCGATGTGATTGCGGGCATTGAATCGCGCGGGTTCGTGTTCGGCTTGCCGATTGCGATTAACCTCGGTCTGGGCTTTGTGCCCATCCGCAAGTTGGGCAAGCTGCCAGGCGAGAAAATCAGCGAGGAGTACGCGCTGGAGTACGGCACGAACACCGTCGAAATGCACACCGATGCGGTCGAGCCTGGACAGCGCGTGGTCGTGGTGGACGACCTGCTGGCGACGGGCGGCACTGCCAGCGCAGCCGCACGATTGATTGAACGCTTGGGTGGCACCGTCGCGGGCTTCGTTTTCCTAATCGAACTCACCTTCCTGGGCGGGCGCAAGCACCTGCGCGGCTACGATGTCTACACGCTGATCGAATACTGAACGACGATGACGGTACGCGAACGGCTGGAGCAACTGGAATATCAGATTCTTGCGCCTTACGCGACCAAGAGCGCGGAGTCGCGCGGGCGACCGACGCCTGAGCCGCCCGACCCCGTGCGCACCGCGTTCCAGCGCGACCGCGACCGCATCATCCACAGCAAGGCGTTCCGCCGACTCAAGCACAAGACGCAGGTGTTTTTAGACCCCAACGAAGACCACTACCGCACGCGCCTGACCCACACGCTGGAGGTGGCGCAAATCGCCCGCACGATCAGCCGCGCCCTGCGCCTCAACGAAGATCTCACCGAAGCGGTCGCCCTCGCGCACGACCTCGGACACCCGCCCTTCGGACACACGGGCGAAGAGGCGCTGGACGCTATCCTGCGCAAGTATATCCCCACCGCGCGCTTCCGCCACTACGAGCAGAGCCTGCGCGTGGTGGACTGCATCGAGAAAGACGGGCGCGGGCTGAACCTGACGCACGAGGTACGCGAGGGCATCGTCGGGCACTCCAAAGGGCGCGCTGACCTCACCGCCCACGAAACCCAGAAGACCGTCCACCTCGAAGCGGCGGTGGTGCGCATCGCCGACCGCATTGCCTACCTCAACCACGACCTCGATGACGGCATCCGCGCAGGACTGCTGACCCTGAACGACCTGCCGCGCGACCTCATCGAGTTCCTCGGCGACACCCACAGCGGGCGCATCGCCCGCATGGTGATGGATGTCGTCGAGCAAAGCGACGGCAAGCCTGTCGTGCAGATGAGCGAGCCGATGCTGCAGGCGATGAACCAACTGAAAGAGTTCATGTTCGAAAATATGTATCACCACGCGAAGGTACAAAAAGAGCGTGAGAAGATGACGCACATCCTGCACCAGATGTTTAGCTACTACATGGAGAACCCATCGGAGCTGTCGGAGAAGTTCCGCCCTGCGGACGACTCGGTCGAAGCGCGTGCGCAGGCGGTGTGCGACTACTTAGCAGGAATGACCGACCGCTACGCCCTGTATAAGTATGAGCAAATCTTTCTGCCGCGCACTTGGGGAGGGAGCAGTTTGTGAGCTTGCGTTGCCGACGCTGCCAAGCGACGATTGGGCTGGACGATTTGACCTATATCGCGTACCATGCGCACACGATGGGCGCAAATCGCGTGGAGGTGCATTTCGAGTGCCCCCGCTGCGGGCATCGCGGCGAGCGGATGCTGAGCCAGCAGGCGTGGGACGAGCTGATGCTGAGCTATCTGGAGAATGACGAGCGCACCGCCGACGAGTGGCTCATTACGCAGCAGATGGGTCCCATCACCGCCGAGGAGGTTCGCGCGATGCGCCGTATGCTGCGTTCGGGCAACCTGCTGCAGAGCCTGCACGAGTGGGAGCGTAGCCGGCGTGGGGAGACGACCGAGTAGCCGTTATTGCCCAAACGCGCCGACCAGCGTGGCGTCGGGGTAGTACGCCTCCAGAATCTGCCGATAGGTCTGCCCTGCGAGGGCGCGTCCCTGCGCGCCCCACTGACACATGCCCGCGCCGTGTCCTGACCCACGCCCTGCGATGCGCCAGCCGCCTCGCTGGGGCTGCACCTCGAACATCAGGCTACGCACACGCCCCACGCCGATTGCCGTGCGGAACTCCGCGCCCGTAAGCGTCAGCGTCGCGCGGTCGCCGCGCAGGCGCACCTGCTGCACATGCCCGCCTACTGTGCGCTGTGCAATCGCTATCTCTCGAATGCGCCCTGCTTGGGGGAAGCGTCGTTCGAGCTCCTCGCGCGTGAGGGTCTGTTCCCACGCGAAGTTCGGCGCGAGGCTGCAGAATGGCTTGCCGTCGGCGTCGGTGTCGGGCACGCCGCGCAAGGGTGGTTGGGGCGTTGTACCCGTCATGGCGACCTCAATCGGTGCAGTGTGCCCCCCACAGTTGCCCGTGTAGACCGCCTCCAGAATGCGCCCGCCGTGGATCAGCACCTCGCCTGCGGTCGCCTCCACCGCACGGTTCGTGCTTGGGTGTTCGGCGTCCACCCCACCGTACACTTGGCACGGCGCGTGGTCGCACAGGTCGTAGCCCCACTGACGGTAGCGGTTCAGCCGTCGCATGGTGAACGAGCGGGCGGCGACCGCCTGCGCCTTGAGCGCTTCGATATGGAAGTTCGGCGGCATCTCGCGCGGCAGAGTCGCCTTCAGGTAGTCGTCCAGACGCACCCAGTTGACCGTGAGCAGTTTGCCGTCGCGTTCCACCCACTCCAAGTGCCCGCGGTAGGGGCGCAGCGCATTTGACGACGCGCCAACCTGCACGAAGCCCGTGCCTGCAGGCTCGGCAACGAGCCGTTCGGCAGCCACCTGCACCTGCCCGCAGCGGGCAACGAAGCGCCCGTTCGCGCGGCGCAACTCCCACACTTGCCCTGCTGCGCCGACGCCGAGCGTCTGTCCCGTGCGCGGATCCACCCAACGCAGGCTGCCCGCGCTCACGCCCACATACACCACAGACGCGAACGCCCCCTGCTCCAGTCCGACCCGTATCAGATAGTCGCTGTCCCGACGGGTAGGGGCGTCCCGCGCGTCCAACCCCATCAGAAGCAACCCAACCCACAGGGCTATCACAAGCACTCGCATACTGCCTGTAGGTTCGATATGCAAAAGCCCCCTCCTGCTATCAGGAGGGGGCTTGCGCAAAGGAAACCCTAATACCAACTGCACTGCCAAAGTTCGTGGATGCACAGGACTCGAATCCCCCCT
>NZ_JANSHO010000027.1:0-16359 GCF_047502635.1 Synechococcus sp. RC10B2 | reverse complement strand
CCCCCCCTCTCCAACACCCCCACTCCCGATTACTAGTTCACTCATAGCCCCGCCTCCTCCAAGACTGTAACACGCGACCACTCCAACTCCGACACCGCCACCCACTCCAACTCCGGCACCAACACCCACTCCCACCCCGGTGCCAACACCAACGCTTACCCCTATCCCTCGCTTTACCCCGCTCGTCCCCCGTACTCCTACCCCTACCCCCACCCCGATCCCGACGCCCACCTCGACGCCAGCCCCAGCAACACCAACGCCTGCGCCAGAGTTTGCCTTGAGCGGTCAGTGGCTCTATGAGGGAGGATCCTTTGTCTGGCAGGGATCCCTGTGTAAGGTTAATGTTGCAACCGGCATTGAGGAAACCGTCTCCATTCGGCAAGACGGCAACCAGATCACCATTTCCTCACCCAGCTTTTCCGAGCGCGGCGGCCAGCTTATCGGCAACCAACTTTCTGTTAGCGGTAGGATAGGGGGTAGCGGTACCCCAACCATCACGTGGAGCGGCACCGTCAGCGCCGACGGGCGCTCCATTCGCGGCACGGCCACCTGCGGCAGCGCCAGCTTTGCCATTAAGCTCACACGCCAGAGTTAAATACCCACGCCGCCACCTCGGTCACCGCCGCCTCCCGATTCCCTATCCTCCGGTTTCTGCTGGATGGCAGGGGGAGGGGGAGGGGTGGCAAACGTTTCGCTCACCACCTGGAGGGTATATGGCCCTCGTCCAGGGCTGCCCGGCCCAGCGGTTGGGGAAGCATTTTGCGCCCAGTAACTTTGCACCTGGATCAAGTAACAGCGATCTTGCCGCACCGGGATCGTGAGCTGGGAGGTGGTAAAGTTGCCAGGGGCGGCATCATCGTTAACAAAAAGGATATTCCGATCCAAGTTTCTGCCGGTATCAAAGGCACCGATGACCAACAGCGGATCGAAAGCCGGGCTGGTCAGCCGGATGGTAACTCCGGTAACGTTGGCTGCAGAAGGAAAGTAGAGAAATCCATCTGAGTAAAAGGTGAAGGTGCCGGGCGGCGGTGGAACTTCCCGGGCATTTTGAATCTCGCCGGCGCTATCGTAGTAGAACTCCAAAAGGCTATTCGGCCCCAAGGTTCCGCTGCGGCTATCTCCTGGGCGGCGCAGGCCAATCGCTGCGAAAAACTCTGGGCTAAAGGCTTGCTCGCAAACATTGACCGGAGGCGGCACCGTCCCCCCACCTCCCCCACAGCCTGCCAAGAGTACAGTCGAGGCCAGTAAACCCCAGAAAAATCCCACCTGGGATCCAAAAACCTTCGATGCCGGCAATGGCATAGACACTCCTCTGCCACAGGATCATTAGCTTCTCCAGAATACAGCCACCTCGGCAAGCTGCAGCGAACAGAGCTCAGCCAACGATGCTCTCCTCTTGATTTGGGGTGCTGTCTTTCTGTTGAGCTGCTTCTGGATCCCTAGAGCAGCGATGTCCAGCAAGAGCGACTCCGTTTTCTCTCCGGCTTAGTGCCTCTTCGCCAGATGTTGGGTAGAGTTGGCGGTAGCCATCGCTGCCGTATTGGTTATGAACAGTCCGCTGAGTAGCCCGAATCGGGATCGCGATCCCTTCTTTTCCCAACGCCCTAAGCGGGGCAGCCTGGGCTGGAGCCTCCCCCTTGGAGGGTGGGGACTTGCCTTGTTGTTTGGATCCCTGCTGTTGAGGGCGTGGAGCAGCCAGCCCTTGACCTGGGCACAGGAAGCAGAACAACAGCCAGAGCCAGAAGTCTTCCTGCCGGTGAGGGACATCGATCCGGCGGCGCAGATTCGGGTGCGAAACGAGCTGGTTAAACTCTGCGGAGATTATCGCTGCGAAGGCTATCGCTTTCAGGTGCGAGTTTTGGTCAGGCCTGAGGATACGCTGGAAACTCTGCTGGAGCGGCTGGATGCGGAGATACTGCGGGAGGTGGATCGGGTGTTTCAAACTCGGCCTGACTTGAACCGTGTCATCGTCGATGGCTATGTCTTTGTGGGCACCCCCTCTTTCGCCAGTCGAGAGGTGCTGCTGCAAACGCTGTTTGTGCCCCGTCACCGCTGGGCGGTAGGCCGCTTTGGGCCAGAGCAGGATGGAATCTTCTATGCCGAGCTGCTGGAACAGGTAACGCCCTTTTTAACTCGGCCGCAAACCCCAACCCCTCCGCCTGGAGCCGTGTTTGAAGAGCCTGTGCCTCCTCTACCTCCCACGCCAGCTCCCACAGAGACACCAACGCCTACACCTCAAGCAACGCCGGAAGCTCCACCGCCACCGGGGGGCGTGATCGAGCGGCAACCCATTCAGCCCTGACCTACTCCCCTGGGGTTGAGACCTGAGCAGGTGGTGATCTAGGCTTCAGAGTTAGGGGATCCCTCCCCGTGGATTGCTTGACTGGTGGGCACAGCATGGCAGGACACAGCAAATGGGCCAACATTAAACGGCAAAAAGCCCGCGTAGATGCTAGAAAAGGCAGCCTGTTTACCAAACTTTCCCGAGCCATCATTGTGGCAGCGCGCAGCGGCCTGCCAGACCCGGAAGCCAATTTTCGGCTGCGCTCAGCGGTGGAGAAAGCCAAAGCGGCAGGCATGCCCGCCGAGAACATTGAACGGGCCATCGCTAAGGGATCCGGCAACTGGACCGACGACAGCCCCCTGGAGGAAATTCGCTACGAAGGCTACGGCCCTGGGGGGGTAGCTGTCTTAATCGAGGCCATGACCGATAACCGCAACCGCACGGCTGCCGAGGTGCGGGAGGCCTTCAGCAAAGTTGGCGGCAGCTTGGGGGAAAGCGGCTGCGTCAGCTGGCTGTTCCGGCAAAAAGGGGTGATCAACCTGGAGGGGGTGACAGATCCCGAAGCTCTGCTGCTAGCGGTAGCCGAAGCAGGAGGGGAGGATCTCAAGGTGGAGGGAACCGGCGCAGAGGTCTATTGCGATTACACCCTGCTGGAGCAGGTGGCCACCTACCTCAAAAAAGAAGGCTACCAGGTGCAAGAGGCGGCCATCCGCTGGATCCCCTCTACGGAGGTGCATGTGGAGGATCCCGAGACAGCCAAGCTGGTACTGACCCTCATGGAGCGGCTGGACCACTTGGATGATGTGCAAAATGTCTACGCCAACTTTGAGATCGACGAGGCATTGATGGAGAGCCTGGCCTAAAGGTTCTAGCGCAGCTTGACGGCGGTGCCGGCGGCGGTAACGAGGATCATGGTCGCGCTCATGTTGGTATGAATGCTAACGCCTAGGATGCCATTTGCTCCCAAACGTTTGGCTCGCTGCTCCAACTCTTCCAAAACCTTTTTCTGGGCATTCTCGAGAACTTCTTCATAGGTTCTTGTGCGTCCCCCGATGATGTTGCGGAGGCTAGCAAGGAAGTCCCGTAGAACATTGGTGCCATAAACTACCTCGGCGGTAACAATGCCCAAGTAACGCTCAACCTCTCTACCTTGGAGCACGTCTGTAGTGGTCAGCAGCATGGCTTGTTTCCGCGTCACCCCCTCACAAGCTAGCCAATCCTCTCCAAGGCGTAAAGCTCTCCAACCCAGTGGTGGGAGCTAGAATGAGCTACCTCTAGGGCACCGTTTTTCAGCTAGCCAATGACAGCCCTAGTTCGCGTAGTGGGGAGCTTGAATCTGGACTTGGTGGTGCAGGTACCACGCCATCCTGGGCCTGGGGAAACGGTGCTGGGATCCGACTACGCCACCTACCCTGGGGGTAAGGGAGCCAACCAAGCGGTGGCAGCAGCCCGGGCGGGAGCCCAGGTGGAGATGTGGGGGGCGGTGGGATCCGATGGCTTTGGCCGTTTCCTAAAGGAGAACTTGGATCAAAATGGCGTCGATACCCGCCATCTGCGAGAGCTGGAAGGGCCCAGCGGCATTGCCCTAATTACTGTGGATCGAGCAGGGCAAAACCGGATCGTGGTCAGCCCTGGGGCTAATGGTCGCTACACACCCGCCCATCTGCCCCCCTGGACAGCGGCAGCTCTGGTATTGTTGCAACTGGAAATCCCCTTGGCCACGGTGCAGGCGGTAGCCGAGCAGGCCTTTGCCCAAGGGATCCCTGTCCTCCTCAATCCCGCCCCTGTGGCTCCCCTGCCGGGATCCCTGTTGCGCCAGGTGCGCTACTTGGTGCTCAATGAAAGCGAAGCCGCTGCCCTTGCCCAATCTCCAGTGGAGACGCCAGCGCAAGCCGAAAAAGTGGCCCAAGCCTTGCAACAGCAGGGGATCCCGACAGTGATCGTCACGTTGGGGGGAGCGGGCTTGGTCTGGGCCGATGGGGAGGAAAGGGGCCATCTGCCAGCCCACCCCGTGTTGGTGGTGGATACCACTGCTGCCGGCGACAGCTTCTGCGGTGCTTTGGCCGCTTGCCTGGCTGCTGGCAAATCCCTGAGGGAAGCCCTGCGGTTTGCCAATGCCGCTGCGGCCTTGTGTGTAACCCGCCCTGGCGCTCAGCCCAGTTTGCCCCACCGCGCCGAGATCGAGGCGTTTCTGGCCGCTTCAGGCTCTCACCGTCAATCCCCTTCCTAGGGGATTTTAGGCACGACATGCTACACGGAAAAGGCCTCTTGGCGGTGCTGCTGCAGCCGCTCCAGGCTGAGAGGGCCTTCGATGTGTTGCCAGGGAAGGGGATCCGCCGGATCCCAGTTGTGGTACACGTAGAAGTCCAGGGGCGGCAGTTGCCCTTTGAGCTCTTTGAAGGCGCGGCGGTAGCTGCCCAGGGAATCGCCCCACTGCCGTGCTAGCTGCAAAACCTGGGCCACCCGCCGATCCCCTCTTGAGATCAAGGCCTGGATGACCGACCAACTGTAGCTTTCCGGGCGGAACTCCACGCCCAGGGGGCGCAGGTGTTTTTGATACCACTGCAGCTTTTTCTCCGCCTGGGGATCCACCCCCTGCCACTGGAAGGGGGTGTGGGCCTTGGGCACAAAGGTGCTGCAGCCCAGGGTGAAGCGCAGGCGGGGAGCCACCTTCTTGAGCTCCTTGAAAAGAGCAACCGTGGCCTCCAGGTCGGCCTGGGTTTCCGCCGGGATCCCCACCATGCCGTAGAACTTGATCCCCTTCAGGCCGCCGGCCTGGGCGTGGGCAGCCGCCGCCAGGATCTCTTCGTTGGCCAGCTTTTTGTTGATGACCCGGCGCAGCCGCTCCGAGCCGCTTTCGATGGCCACGGTAATGGACTGGCTGCCGCGGCGGGAAAGCACTTGCGCCAAGCGAGGCGTAACCGTGCCCGTGCGCACCGAGGCCAGGCTAAGGCGCACCTGCTCAAAGCGATCCTGCGCCAGGTACTCCAGCAATTCCTCAAACTGGGGGTGCTGGGTTACCGAAGCCCCCAAAAGGCCAATCCGCTGGGTAACCTGCAGCCCCCGCTCCACCGCCGGGATCAGATGTCCCTCCACATCCGCTGCCCGAAAAGGCAATGTTAGATAGCTGGCCAGGCAAAAGCGGCACATCTCCGGACAACTGCGCACCACCTCCACCATGTAAATGCTCTCCCAGGCCGCCTTGGGGGTAACCACGGTGGACACCGAGAGGGTGTTGCCGCGGAAGGTGTGCTTGCGGATGGAGCTGGGGATCCCGTCCAGCTTGGGGATCACCTTCTCCACTGGGCCGTCGGGCCCGCGGTAGCGCACCTCGTAGAGGCTGGGCACGTAGATCCCCGGCACCTGGGCCAGCGCCTGCAGCTTTTCGGCGCGGGATCCCCGCCGTACCTGCCGATAGGTCTGGATCATCTGCTCCACCAGCCCCTCCCCGTCCCCCAGCAGGATCAAGTCAAAGAACGCAGCAAAGGGCTCAGGGTTGGCCGTCAACACCGGGCCGCCGCCGAAAACCAGGGGGTGCGCTTCTTCCCGCGCCTCGGCCTGGAGGGGGATCCTCTGTCGTTCCAGCAGATCCAGGATGTGGACGTAGTCCAGCTCCCAGGAGAGGGAAAAGCCCAGCAGCTCAGGATCCCGCGGCAGCGGCTCGGCCAGGTCGGTAAACAGGCGGGCGACCGACACATCACGGCGGCTGGCCAGCAGGCTCCAGATGACCTGGTAGCCGAGGCTGGTGATCCCCACCGAGTAGGTGTTGGGGAAAGCGTAGATCAGCCGCACCGCGTCGGGCTCGGGCGTGGCCGGGGTGAAGAGAAGCTGCTCGAGGGCAAAGTCTGAGGTGGCCAAGATCCCAGCGGCAACAAGAGCCTACTTTCCCAGCTTAATCGGGGTTTTGCCAGCCCGCCCCCAGGGCCAGGAAGGACGGCAAGATCGTCCAGAATAAGAGGGATCCCGACCTGCACCTGCCGATGACCTCTCCGCTCAACCAACGCATCCGCCGCTTCTACGATGCTTCCTCTGGCCTTTGGGAGCAGGTGTGGGGAGAGCACATGCACCACGGCTACTACGAGCCGGGCCAGACCGGCAAGGATCGCCGCCAAGCCCAGATCGATCTCATCGACCGAGTCATTCAATGGGGCCAGATCGGGGATCCCAAGCCCCCCCGGCACATCCTCGATCTCGGCTGTGGCATTGGGGGGAGCAGCCTGGAGCTGGCGCGGCGCTTTGGCGCCGAGGTAACAGGCATTACCCTCAGCCCTGTCCAGGCCCAGCGGGCCGAGGAGCGCGCTCAAGCAGCCGGCCTGAGCAACAGGGTGCGCTTTTGGGTGGCCGATGCCCTGGACATGCCCTTTGCCGACAACACCTTCGATCTGGTCTGGGCTCTGGAAAGCGGCGAGCACATGCCGGATAAGCGGCGGTTTCTGGCCGAGTGCTGGCGGGTCTTGCAGCCGGGCGGGCAGATGATGGTGGTTACCTGGTGCCACCGCGAGGGATCCCTGAGCCGCCAGGATGAGCGCCTTTTGCAGCAGATCTACGACGTGTACTGCCTGCCCTATGTCATCAGCTTGTCGGAGTATGAAGCGCTGGCCCACCAGGTGGGGTTCGAGCGGTTGCGCACCGCCGACTGGTCGGAGCGGGTGGCCCCCTTTTGGGACGAGGTGATCGCCTCGGCTCGCGATTGGCGGTGGATCCCGGCTTTGCTGCGCAGCGGCTGGGTCACCGTCCGTGGGGCGCTGGGGCTGGGCCTGATGCGGCGGGCCTATGCCAGCGGCTTGCTGCGCTTCGGCCTGCTGAGCGGCTTCAAGCCTGCAAGTTAGGGATCCCATACCCCCCTCTCCCTTGGGAGAGGGGCTGGGGGTGAGGGTAGCGGCGCTGGCCAAATACCAGGGAAAGTAGCTCAGAAGTCCGGCTGGGGCGGCGTTGCGCCGGCAAGTTCTAGGTACTTTTGCTTCACCGCCTGAATATCCTGCCACATCAGCCACTTGGGGCTGCCGGGGGTGCGGTCGGGGTTGCGCAGCAAATAGGCCGGGTGGAAAATCGGCATACACCAGCGCCCCTGCCACTGGATCCACTCGCCGCGGATCTTGGTGATGCCGCGCTTATCCCCCAAAAGAGAGCGCACCGAAGTGGCCCCCGTCAACAGAATGATCCAGGGATCCACCAGGCGAATCTGCTCCAGCAGATAGGGCCGACAGGCGTCCATCTCCTCCTGGGTGGGCACGCGGTTGTGGGGAGGGCGGCATTTGACCACGTTACAGATGTAGGTATCCTGCTCCGGATCTAGGCCCACCGAGGCCAGGATCTTGTCGAGCAACTGGCCCGACTTGCCCACAAAGGGCAGCCCCTGCAGATCCTCGTTTTCCCCCGGCCCTTCTCCGACGATCACGATCTTGGCCTTGGGGTTGCCGCGGTGCACCACCACGTGGGTACGGTTGGCCGCCAATTCACAGCGCTGGCAGACCCGGCAGTGCTGCTCCAGTTGTTCTAGTTCTCGATAGGTACCGGGGGGAATGGGCACCTGGGCCGAGAGCGGGATCTGATCCCATTGGGGAAGCGTCTCCGCAGCGGGGGCAGGTGGCTCTAGGGGATCGTCAAATAGGCTGGGCTGAAGCTCCGAGGATCTTTTCTTGGCAGCCATTGCAAGGTGAGGGATCCTTGTGCAGCGATCTTCGGCTGCTCCTCTGCCCTTGTCAAGCTTGGAGTCTCTTTCCCCAAAAGGGCAGCCTTTACGTCTTGTTAAACTGAGGGAACAAAAGGTGGCGGCATCTCAGCCTGCCCTTTCCCTCTTTTGAGTGCTCTCGGCCTCCTATGCTGCTTTTGTCCAAAGAACTGCCCAACCTCGACTATCGTCCCACCCTGCAGCGCTTCGACGAAGACTGGCGGGATCCCCTTGCAACTCTCTTAGGCTGGGGGCGGGCTGCTGGCGCCGACCTGGTGGAGATCTTCCTGGAGCGGGTTAACTCCATCAGCTGCCTGGCCGAAGACGACGCCATCACCAGCATCACCCCTCGGCTTGCCACTGGCGCCGGCGTGCGGGTGTTCCGCGGCCTGGCCGACTGCTACGTCAGCACCAACGATCTCTCCTTTGCCGGCCTCAAAGCCGCCCTGGAAAAAGGCCTGCTCTTGATGGGCCTTACCCCCCCAGGCCCTGCCGCCTTGGTCTCCCCTGTCAACTTGGGGATCTTGCAGGACTACGCCGAGCGCCGCCGCAAAGACGGCTGGCTCAAAGAATGCAGCTCCCTTGCCGAGATGGGGGAGATCTTGGGGCGGGCCAACGCAGAGCTCAAGCGGCAAGCTCACCACATCCAGTCCCGCCGCACCAACTACTTCCGCGACTGGCAGGAGATCCTGGTAGCCTGCAGCGACGGCACCTTTGTGCGCGACATCCGCCTTACCCAGTCGGTCAGCTCTACCCTGCTCTGTGCCGACGGGGATCATCGCGCTTCCGTTAGCCAGCGCGCGGGGGGCACCGGGGATCCCGACTTTTTGCGCCGCTGGGATCTTGTGGCCCACAGCCAGGAGCTGGCAGAGGCTGCCGGCCAGATGCTCTATGCCGACTACGTGGAATCGGGCACCTACCCCATTGTGATGTCCAACGCCTTTGGCGGCGTCATCTTCCACGAGGCCTGTGGGCATCTCTTGGAAACCACCCAAATTGAGCGCAAAACCACCCCCTTTGCCGACAAAAAAGGCCAGAAGATTGCCCACAAAAACCTCACCGCCTGGGACGAGGGGCTTTCCGAGGGGGCCTTTGGCAGCTTGGATGTGGACGACGAGGGCATGCCCGTCCAGCGCACTTTGCTCATTGAAAAGGGCATTTTGAAGAACTTCCTGGCCGACCGGGCCGGCTCGATGCGCACCGGCCATCCCCGCACCGGCAGCGGTCGCCGGCAAAACTACACCTTTGCCGCCGCCAGCCGCATGCGCAACACCTACATCGCCCCCGGCGACGCCGAACTGGACGACCTGTTTGCCTCTATCGACAAAGGCATCTACTGCAAGCGCATGGGGGGCGGCAGCGTCGGCCCCACCGGCCAATTTAACTTTGCCGTGGAAGAAGCCTATCTCATCCAAAACGGCAAGATCACCAAGCCCCTCAAGGGAGCCACTTTAATCGGGGAAGCCAAGGATATCCTGACCAAGATCTCCATGTGCTCCAAGGATCTCCGCCTGGCCCCTGGCTTCTGTGGTTCTGTCAGCGGCAGCATCTACGTCACCGTCGGCCAGCCCCACATCAAGGTGGACGCCATCACCGTGGGCGGGCGCTAGGCCCAGGGATCCCCCATGGCTTACGACAACGTCTGCAAGTACCTGGCAGAGCGCTTCCCGGAGCAGTTTGCCCGTTGGCTAGTGGGAGAAGTGGCTGAGCCGGTGCAAATGTTGCCCACAGAACTTTCGGAGGAACCTGTTCGAGCAGATTCTGTTATTTTGCTGGGGCTGCAGCAGGGCATTTTGCACCTGGAATTTCAAACAGATCCAGATCCTGAAATCCCCTTTCGCATGGCCGACTATCGGCTGCGCCTTTACCGGAAATATCCACAGCTACCTGTGCATCAGGTGGTGATTTATCTGCGCAAAACGACCTCGGAGCGAGTTTTCCAAACTTCCTTTCGCCTAGAACGGCTGAGCCACGAGTTTGAGGTCATTCGCCTGTGGGAATGCAACTTGCCAACCAACGTCGATTGGCCAGCCCTGCTGCCTTTTCGGGTCTTAAGCCAGGTGGAGGATCCTGTAGAAACCTTACGAGAAGTCGTTGCCGAGCTGGAGCGCTTGCCAGACCCCAGCAAGCAGCGAGAACTGGCAGCAGCAACAGCCGTTTTGGCGGGACTAGCATTGGATCGGGGTTTGATTCGGCAAATCATGAGGTCTTTGGATATGAGGGAATCGGTGATCTACCAGGAGTGGCGCTCGGAAGCTTTGCGGGAGGGGCTGGAAGCAGGGCGCAAAGAAGGTCTGCAACTGGGCCTGCAGCAAGGGCTGCAACAGGGATTGCAACAGGGACTGCAACAGGGACTGCAGCATGGAGAAGCAACGCTGGTTTTGCGGCTTTTGCGGCGGAAGCTGGGATCCCTTGACCCGGCCCTGGAAAACAGGATTTGGGCCTTGCCCCCGTCGCAACTGGAGGCGCTGGGGGAAGCGCTGCTGGATTTCAACAGCGTGGAGGACTTGACCGCCTGGCTGGCCCGTCGGTAGAGAAGGAATGACATGCTGCAAGTTGAACTCTTGGCCGAACAGGCGCAAAGGTGCGCCAAACACCTGGGGATCCCCCAGTTTGATCTCTACGGAGCCGCAGTGGATGAGACCAGCGTGCAGGTGGAGCAGGGGGAGCCCCGTCAGGTAAAAGCTTCTCACCGCTGCAGTGTGACGGTGCGGGCCTGGAACGACCAGGGCCAGGTAGGGGTGACCTCCACCACCGATGTGGACGAAGCAGGGCTGGAACTAGCTCTGCAGACGGCCTTTGAGGCCAGCCACTTCGGCGTGCGGGAACACGCGCCCCAATTCAGTCCAGAAGCGAAGCTGCCCATTCTCCAGCCCTGTAATGACAAAAGGCCCCTGGCGCTGGCCAGCGAGCTCCTAGATCAGCTGGTGGCTGCCGAGAAGGCTTTGCTGGGATCCCATCCCGCCATCCAGGGGGTGCCCTACAACGGCCTGGCCCAGCGACAGATCGACCGCTTTTACCTCAACAGCGACCAAGCTCTGCGCCAGGAGGGCCACACTCTGGCCTCGGTCTTTCTCTACGGCAAAGCAGAACAAGAAGGCCGCAAGCCCCGCAGCGCCGGCGCCATGCGGGTGGCCCGCAGCCTAGAGGAGCTGGATATCCAGGGGTGCGTAAAAGAAGCCGCCGAGAAGCTCATCAGCCACCTGGAGTACGCGCAGATCCCTTCGGGGAAATATACGGTGGTTTTTTCTGGGGAAGCTTTTTTAAGCCTGTTGGGGGCTTTCTCCAATCTCTTCAACGCCCAGAACATCTTGGACAACCAAAGCCTGTCCACCCCCGACTCGCTGGGCCAGCAGATTGCCTCGCCGCTGCTTTCGGTGTGTGACGATGCCTTGCACCCGACTAACGTAAGCGCGATTAGCTTTGACGGCGAAGGCACCCCCACCCGCCGCGTTTCCCTGATTACCAACGGAGTTCTGACCCACTTTTTGCACAGCGCTGGCACCGCCAAACGCCTGGGGGCCCAGCCCACGGGGCACGCCAATATCGGCGCCAAGGTGACGGTGGCAGCCCACTACTACCACGTCTTTGCCGGGGCTCCGCCAGAGAGCACCTACGACCTGGCCACGGCTGAGAATGTGGTCTGGATTGACGAGCTGCAGGCTCTCCATGCCGGAGTCAAGCCTCTGCAGGGATCCTTTTCCCTGCCCTTCCAGGGCTGGTGGGTGCGCCAGGGGGAGCGCATCAGCATCGAGGCGGCGACAGTAGCGGGGGATTTTCTAGCACTCTTGCAGTCCATTTTCTACGTCGAGCCGGAGCCACAAATCACTCCTAGTGGTCTGTGTCCCCGCATTTGGGTAGCCGATCTTTCCATCACCGGCCAATAGCCCCATGAAACTCACCCGCATCGACCTCAACAGTTGGCTAGTCCATACCCAGACCCAGACTTTCCTGCTGGATCCGTGGCTGGTGGATCCCTTGGTGTTCTTTGGCCTGCCCTGGTTCATCCGCCTGCAGCACCGCCAGATGCCGCCGTTCACGCCGGAAACCCTGCCCAAAATCGACGGTATCCTCCTCAGCCAAGGCCAACCCGACCACTGCCACCCCCCCACCCTGCAGCGGCTGGACAAGCAGATCCCGGTTTTCGCTTCTCCAACAGCCGCCAAGGTGGCGCGGAGCCTTGGCTTTATGAGGGTGCAGGCCCTGGATCCCTGGCAGTCCGTGCAGTGGGGAGATCTAGGCATCACAGCGGTTCCTGGCGCCCCCCTGGGGCCGGTGCGGGAACTGGGCTTTTTGCTGGAGGAGCTGCCGACCCAGACGCGGCTTTACTACGAGCCCCACCTTTCCCAACCGGATGTCCGCCCGCGGCTGCAGCAGGAGTTCACCCCCATCCACACCCTGCTGATCCCGGTGGTAGGGCAGATCTTTCCCTTCTTGGGCGAGGTGATCATGGGGCCGCAGCGGGCCCTGCAGGTGGTGGCCGCCCTGCGCCCGCAGCAGGTGATTCCCACCGCTATGGGAGAGGTGGACTACCACGGCTGGTTTGCCGCCCAGATCCGCCCCCTGGGGAGCCTAGAGGAGTTCCGGGAAAAGCTGGGATCCCTGAACGCTGCCACCGGCCAATCCATCCAGTTGTGCTGCCCTGCCCCGGGGGAGACGGTATCCCTTCCCGCTGAGGTTAAGACGTGAGCCCTCCTTCTCAGGCCGCCCCCGATCTCGTGGCCATCCTGCGGGCCGATTACGCCCGCTTTCCTTGCGATCAAACCTACTCCATCTACGATCCCCAAGTTTATTTTCGGGATCCCCTCAACGAGTTTCGCGGCCTGGATCGCTATCGGGCCATGGTCGAAAGCCTGGGACGCTGGCTGCAGGATATCCACCTCGAGCTGCACGACATCCACCAGAGCGGCAACCACATCCGCAGCGAGTGGACGCTGAGGGGATCCCTGGCTTTTTTGCCCTGGCGTCCCCGCCTGTGCGTCCCCGGCTGGACAGAAATCCAGATCAACGAAGCAGGGTTGATCGGATCCCACATCGACCACTGGCGCTGCTCCCGCTGGGAGGTGATGCTGCAGATTTTGGGAGTCGGGGCTGCCAAATGAGCTGACTGCCGGTCCACACCTCTGCTAGGATTGCAAAGCTGACTTTTTAGGCTCGCTAAAAAGTCGTTTTCTCTCCTCTGGAGAGATGGCCGAGTGGTCGAAGGCGCAGCACTGGAAATGCTGTGTGGGGCAACTCACCGTGGGTTCGAATCCCACTCTCTCCGTCATCGAGGCCCGCCTCAGGTAGAAGCTGCAGGAGACCCCCTATATCCCTCCACCCCCCAGTCCCCTCGTGTGGCAGGATATGGCCAGTTGCTGAAACCTGAAGAAATTATGGCTTTGCAACTCACCAGCTCCGCTTTTTCCCACTCAGAATCCATCCCCTCCCGCTACACCTGTGATGGGGAAGATCTCTCTCCACCCCTAGCCTGGTCGGGGGCACCTTCGGAAACCCAGAGCTTTGCCCTAATCATGGATGACCCAGACGCGCCCAGGGGCACCTTTGTCCACTGGGTGGTCTACAACTTGCCCACCAGCGTTAGCAGCCTGCCAGAAGGGATCCGCGGCGATGCCGATTTGCCCCAGGGGGCTGTGCATGGGCAAAACAGTTGGGGGCGTAACGACTACGGTGGCCCTTGCCCTCCCAGCGGCACCCACCGCTACTTCTTCACCCTCTACGCCCTGGATCGGCAACTGTCTTTGGCTGCAGGGGCGACGAAGGAAGCCCTGCTGCAGGCTATGGAAGGCCACCTCCTTGCCCAGGCCCAACTGATGGGCACCTATCAAAGAAAAAGGTAGGGGATCCGCGGTTAAAGCCCCGGCTTGCCGCCGCGCCTAAGCCAGACAAGGGTTTGGCAGCTCCCTTCTGCCGACGAGTCCTAGGGGCAAGGGGATCCCCTTCGCTGGGAAGGGAGAACCTCAAGCAAGGGGCGCCCCCAGTCGGGAGCTGGGCCTTGCCGAAAGCAAATCCAACATCTCCGCTCTCCAAAAAATTTGCCCCGCCGCCGTTTTTCTACCCAGGACAGGGATCCCCAGGTGGGCCTGCAACTGCCAGATCAAAGCGGGTTCTTCTTCTGGGGAGGAGGCCGACTCAGATTCCAGCAACACCCATCCCAGGCAGTGGGCCTTGGCTTGGTGAAGCAAGGCTGCAAAAGCGGCTCCCTGGCTGAGAGCAGCCTCTTGGGGCAGCGTCAAGAGCACGTCAAACCCCCAGGCATGGGCTAGGTCAGCCCAGGTTTGGCCGGGCCCTATCGGATCGGCCAGGCTGCCAGGCACCACCAGCAGCGGGGCCTTCTCTCCCTTCCAGGCAGCAATCTGCTGCCAGAGGGTTCTAAGCTGGGCTTCGGAAGGGCTGGGATCCACTTCGAGCAGGCCCCAAGGGCGTTGCACCGCCTGCTGCCAGGAGTCTGCCACTCCTGGTGCTGCCTGAGTTCCAGGCCAGGTGTCTGCTACCATCACTCTCATGGTTCCCCCGTCTCGGCTTCCCAGAGGCTCAGAAACTCGGGTTGCACCTCAAAGCCAAACACCAAGGCCATGTCCCGCAGCATCGAGACAGATCCCAGTTTCTGCTGCTTAAACCAGCGCATCAGCACAAAAATCTTCTGGTAGACGAAGATCTCCAACGCCTCCGGGTTGTAGACGATCCCTTCGCGGGGGTTGAATTGGTGGGGCACCAGCATAGCGGCGTAGCGGGCCAGCTCGCCGCTGCGCCAATCGAGAAAGTAGGGCATCCAGGGGTAAACCGTATCCCAGCGGATGAACCACAGGCGCACTTCTGGGATCTCCGACAGCTCCCGCGGATCGTCGGGGCTGCGCGGCCAATCGATGGCGCACTGTACCTGCTGAGCGGCGCCAACGGGATCCGCCATCAAGGTTTTCACCAATTCATGGCCCGGGGTCAAATCCAAGGCCTGGATGGCTTTGGCAGGTAGGTGGAAGGTAATTGGCACGGCGACAAGCAATCGCTTTAACCCAGTCTTGATCCAGGCGAGGGCTTCCGCAAGCAAGATACCCCATCCGTCAACCCCTTGCAGCTTATCTCAGCTCTGGGCCATTCCCTCCTGCCAGCGGGATCCCCAGCCGAGCTAGGTCGAGGACAAAGCCTGCTGCCACCAAGAACACCTGATCTGCCAGCGGGGCCAGCTTTTGGGTGAGCTCTCCCATCCGATCGCGAAACCGACGCCCCAGCGGATAGGCGGGCACCACTCCCCAGCCTACCTCTTCTGAGACCAAGATCGCCTTTCCTGCCCAGCTCTGCAAGGCCGACAAGAAAGCGTCCACCAAGGGATCCCACTCCTCCGGGGAACACTCCAGACCCTGCGCCACCCAGCCGCCTAGAGAGTCCACCAGGGCACAACAGGGCTGAGACAGCTTTTGCAGGTCGGCCCCCAGGTCGGGCCCGGTTTCCCAGGTTTGCCAAGTGGGAGGACGCCGTTGCCGGTGCTGCTGAACCCGCTCCGCCCACTCTGGGTCGGCTTGGGGATCGGGCTTGGGGCCGGTGGCCAGATAGACGACCGGCAGGCCGGAAGCAGCCGCCAGGCTCTCCGCCAGCCGACTCTTGCCGCAGCGGGCAGGGCCACAGATAAGCACAATTGGCATTGCCTGAAGAGGAAAGTCTATTGCTAGAGTAGCTTGGCAGTCGGTAGACCCCCTACGCTTCTGCTTCAGTTGCCGTGCAAACCCTGGAACCCCCCTGCCTGGAGCTTGGGCATATTCTACTTAGGCTCACGTTTTGGAAATTGATCTTGGCAGACCCCAATCCAGCAGCCGGAGGTTTTATGGCCATCTGCATTGAACATAGTCCTCAACTGGAGGACAAAACGTACTTTGCCTACTACCAAGGCTTGGAACCATTTCCCTTGCTTACTGTCGGCCCCCTGACCTATGCAGTGGAGCTCTTCATTCATTGGATGGGAGAGCCTTCGCGGGTAAAGATTGGCCGCTGCTGCTCAATTGCAAAAGGGGTTCATTTTTTTGCAGGCTATGAGCACCACACTGAATGGGCAACTACTTATCCTTTTACTCATCTACCTGAGTTCTGGAGCGAACTGCGGGCTTTGGAAGGTCACCCTCTGACCCGGGGAGATATTCAGGTTGGGCATGACGTTTGGATCGGCTATGGCGCTATGATTCGCTCAGGGGTGACGATTGGAAACGGGGCGGTTGTTGGAATGGCTGCCGTGGTGACGAGAGACGTCCCGCCATATGCAGTTGTTGCAGGGGTGCCAGCCAAAGTCGTTCGCTACCGCTTTTCACCCGACGTCATCGAGCAGCTCAACCAGCTTGCTTGGTGGGATTGGCCTCTTGAAGCCATCAGAACCTCCGGGGTACTCCCGCCACAGCGCAGCTTGGCGGGCTGGAGG
>NZ_JANSHO010000026.1:0-602 GCF_047502635.1 Synechococcus sp. RC10B2 | reverse complement strand
GTCGGCGTGGGTGTTGGAGTTGGAGTGGGGGTGGGAGTTCGGGTCGGAGTGGGCGTTGCCGTGGGTGTGGGGGTCGGAGTTGGCGTGGGGGTGGGTGTTGGAGTTGGTGTAGGGGTTGGAGTGGGCACAGGTGTTGGTGTGGGGGTCGGAGTTGGCGTGGGCGTGGCAACCGTGAGAGGATCCCTTGAGGAAGAGCCGCAGGCAGCCATCAGCCCGGCCAGAGCGGCGGCCAACACTGAGGAAACAAGGGAAACACGCCAACTGGTTGGGAAGTTGCGGTCAGACATTCTCAAATCTCCAGCGAAGGATCAGCAAGAATTGGGGTAGCGGTTGCAGTCTTGGTTCGGCGCCGGCCAGCTCAGGGGAACTAACGGGTATTATTCCCCAACCCTGGCCGAGAAGGAAGGGGATCCACGGCTCTGGGCCTAGTCTTGGCTCATAAGGTAGGTAATGGCGCGGTTTTGCTGCTCAACCACCTGGCGCAGCTCGGCAATGCTGGCCCGCAGCTCAGCGATGGACTCCCTAGTTTGGGCAATGGCTGCAAAAACTTGCCCAATGGCCTCTGTGTTCTGGGCGGTGGCTGCAAAAAGACGCTCGATGGC
>NZ_JANSHO010000025.1:0-19647 GCF_047502635.1 Synechococcus sp. RC10B2 | reverse complement strand
ACGCCCAGATTGTGAGACTCAGGGGCATTGAACCCCTTCGTCTCACCGCCTATCCTCCAGCCCGCCAAGCTGCGCTGTGGCGGGAGTACCCCAGAGGTTCTGATGGACGCAAGCCAACCGCTCGCTTGAGAATACCCGCCTGGTGCTCTGGTACAGCTTTGGCTGCAACCATTTCCCCCGCACCGAAGACTGGCCGGTGATGCCGGTTAGCTACATCGGCTTTCTGCTCAAGCCGTTGGGCTTCTTCGAGTGCAACCCGGCCCTGGATGTGCCTCCTCCCCCCCCCAAAGAGCAAAAGCTGCTGTAGCTCATAGCTGCAGGGCTTGCCAGTTGGGCTAATCTTCCCCTTCTAGGATGCGGGGCACCTTGAAGAACATGTCAGCGCGGTCGGGAGCGTTGGCCAGGATCCCTTCGATATTGGGGTAGGGCTCCACTTGGTCGGGGCGAGTGGGCAGCTCCGCATCCAGCACATGAAAGGTGGGCTCTACCCCTTCCGTATCCAGTTCTTTCAGTTGCTCCACGTAGGCCAAGATATCGGCCAGTTGCTCGGTAAACTGGATTTCCTCTTCTTCCGTAAGCTCCAGCCGCGCCAGGTGGGCAACATGTTGCACCTCTTCTCGTGTCAGCATCCTTCCTTTCCGCCAGCAGGTTTGACTTCTGGTCAATCTAGCTGAACTGGGGTACTTGGGGGAAGACTCAATACAGCTCCAGGTTGGCGCGTCCCGTGGTCTTGAGCCAGTTTTGCGCCTCGATGTAGTTGTTGGGGGCAATGCGAATGGCGCGGATCCAGTATTGAGCCGCCTCATCGAACAGGGCCTCTGCCGTCTCCTCATCCCCGGCCTGCAGGCTCTGCTCGCCCTTGTGGTGCAGCAAGACGGCAATGTTGTTTAGGGCAGAACAGAGGCGGGGGTTCAGCTCCAGGGCCTGGTGGTAGTACTCCAGGGCTTTGTCCAGTTCGCCATTGCTCTGGTAGATCAGGCCCATGTTGTAGAGGATGTAGCTGCGGTCTTCGTCGTCTTGCTCCAGGGCCAGGGCTTCTCGGTAGTTTTCTAGAGCCTCGGCATATTCTCCCTCGCTCTGGGCCGCCATGCCGTCCCGGTAGTAGGCAAAGGCCTTCTTCTGCTCAGGACTCACCCCCGGCATCAGCTTCAGGATCAGGTCAGCCATGACGGTGAAGGTTTTGTCGATGAAGTTGTCGTTCTTCATGCTGCGCGGCATGATTGACCCCCTTAGAGCGCAGGACAGGGTATCTCTTCTTTGGGTTGTAGCATGCCTATGGGATCCCGTGCGTGGCCTCAAGCCGGATGCTGGCCGGGGCGAGAAGAAGCTGAGGGGCGCTTGCGCAGGCGTACAGGATGCCACTGCACGGTTTCGCCAGGGGAGACCTCCACCTCACAGGCCGTGTCGATGAGCCGTTGCGCCTGGGCTTGAGGGGTGGGATAGCGGGCCAGATCTGCATCCACCAGATGGGGGTGCTCCTGCAACAGCCGCACAAGGAACTCCTGCAATTCCTCGGGGGTGAGAAATTGCTCTGGCAGGCCCGGGATCAGCAGCACGTAGTGGTTGGCAGCACGCAGCAGTTCTGGCTCCGGGTCTGCCATGGTTTCGGGTTGCTGTCTTTCTTCCCTCATAAACCAACGGGTTGCGGCTCTCTTGATATCCTGAACAAAGACTTTCTTGGTTCTCGTCCTCCCTCTTGTTGGCGTTTGAGATCGCTTTTCCTATGGCCAAGCCGCGCACGCTTTCTGGAATCCAGCCCTCCGGCGAGTTGCACCTGGGCAATTACTTGGGGGCCATTAAAAACTGGGTGGCCGAGCAGGAGCGCTACGAGAACTTCTTCTGCATTGTGGATCAACATGCCATTACTGTGCCCCAGGATCCCAAGCTGCTGAGGGAGCGCACCCGTTCTTTGTTTGCTCTCTACCTGGCCTGTGGCCTCAGCCTGGAGCACTGTGTGCTGTTTGTGCAGTCCCACGTGCCCGCCCACACGGAGCTGGCCTGGCTGTTCACCACCATCACCCCTATGAACTGGGCGGAGCGCATGATCCAGTACAAGGAAAAAAAAGAGAAGCAGGGAGAGGAAACGAGTGTTGGCCTGTTCAGCTACCCGATTTTGCAGGCAGCGGATATTCTCCTCTACCAGCCCAAGTATGTGCCGGTAGGGGAGGATCAGCGGCAGCACATCGAGCTGTGTCGGGACATTGCCCGCCGCTTTAACGACCGCTTTGGGGAGGTGTTTGTGATCCCAGAGGCGCTGATTCGCCCGCAGGGGGCGCGGATCATGAGCTTGACCGATGGCACCCGCAAAATGTCTAAGTCGGATCCCTCGGATTTCAGCCGCATTCACTTGCTAGACGACCCCGACACGATCCGCAAGAAGATCCAAAAATGCAAGACCGACTCGATTCGGGGCATTGCCTTCGACGACCCGGCACGCCCGGAGGCCCACAATTTGCTGACGATCTACATGCTCACCTCCGGCAAAAGCAAGGAGGAGGTGGCGGCTGAGTGCGCCGAGATGGGATGGGGACAGTTCAAGCCCCTCCTCGCCGACAGCATTATCGCCACCCTGGAGCCCATTCAAAAGCGCTACCAGGAGCTCTCGAGTGACCCCGACTACCTCCACGGGCTGATGCGGGAAAATGCCGCCAAGGCCCGTGCCGTGGCCGAGCAAACCCTCCAAAAAGCGCGGGATGCCATGGGGTTTCTGCCCCCCTAGGAGAAGGCTCCCTTAGTCGGGTCGGCCATCGCGGATCTCGACGGTGCTGAACTCCAGGCCCAGCTCCGAGAGGATCCCTGGCCAGGCCAGGCGCAGGCGCTCCTGCCACTCCTGCCGGTGGTTGATGACATACACGCAGACCAGGGTAATGCCCACTCCCACCCATTGCACCGGCGTCAGGGTCTCGCCCAGGAAGGTACTGCCGAAGAGGAGGGCAAAGATGGGGGTGAGAAACGTGAGGGAGCTGAATTCGGTGAGATTTTCCTGAGAGGCGAAGTAGAAGAAGAGGGCGTAGGCCACGGCGCTCCCCATCACCGAAGCGTAGAGCAGGCCCAGCCAGTGGGCGCCGCTCAGGTGCTGCCATTGCTCGCTTTCTGTTAGCGCCGAGAGCAGGATCAAGGGCAGGCTGCCCAATACCATGTGCCAGCCTGTCGCCAACACCGGATCCGCCACCTCCGCCACCTTCGGCATCATCACGGTGCCAATGGCCATCGACAGGGAAGCCAGCAACATCCAGACCACGCCGGCCCCCACCTGCAGGGATCCTTCCCCGCCGAGGCCGATAAGGCTGATACCGACCACGCCCAGCCCCAGACTCAGCCAGCCCAGGGATCCCATCCGCTCCCGGTAAAACCAGGTGGTCATCAGGGCCACCGCCAGCGGCTGCGAGTCGATCAGCACGGATCCCAGCCCGGCGCCGGTCTCTCTCAACCCTTGCGCCAAAAATCCCTGAAAACAGGTGCCGTCCACCAGGGCAAAGGCCAAGACCCACAGCCACCCCCGCAGCCCCTGGGGATGCCAGGGCTGAGAGGCCGCAGAGGCCCGCCCTTGCCAAAGCCGAAAGGCTAAAACCAGGATCCCGGCTGGCAACAGCCGCAGAATGGCCATGAAGAGAGGAGTGGTCTCGGAGAGGGCATCTCGCATGGCCACCATCGCCGAGCCCCACAGGAAAAAAGGGGCGATCATCAACAGGCGTTGCCAGATAGGCTGAGGAAACAGGCCAGATTGCGCCATAGGTGCTTCCAACTCGCAGACAGAAATCAACCCTATGTTAAGCGCTGCGGCAGTTCGGTTACAAATCTTAATTACTGATCAATGACTGATGGGTGATGGGCAGCATGGGATCCCTGGAGGGCTTTCTCAACCTGGATAAGCCGGCCGGGCTCACCTCCCACGACTGTGTGGCGGTGGTGCGGCGGGTCTTGCGCACCCGCCAGGTGGGGCATGGCGGCACTTTGGATCCGGCGGCAACGGGAGTTCTGCCCATTGCCGTGGGGCGGGCGACGCGCTTTTTGGCGTTTTTGTCGGGGGACAAGGTCTATCGGGCCACCTTTCGCTTTGGGCAGCGCAGCGACACCGACGATGCCGAGGGGCAGATCCAGGTGGGATCCCCTTGTCCGGAGCTGAGCCGCGAGCAGGTGGAGGAATGTCTGCGGGAGTTTGTCGGCGAGATCTGGCAGGTGCCGCCTCTTTACAGCGCCATCAAGCGGCAGGGGAAAAAGCTCTACGAGCTGGCCCGGGCCGGGGCAGAGGCGGCAGAACTGGGGCTGGAGCCGCGGAGAGTAGTGATTCGACACCTGCAGATCTTGGGCTGGCGCTCTGGCGAGTTCCCGGAAGTGGATCTGGAGATCGCCTGTGGCCCCGGCACCTACATCCGCGCCCTCGCCCGCGACGTGGGGGAGAAATTGGGCTGCGGAGGCTTGATGAGCCGCCTGCGACGGCTGCAAAGTGGCCCTTTTCGCAGCGAAGAGAGCCTGCCCCTGGAGCAGTGGCAGGGATCCGCCGATCCCGCTGCTGCCCTGTTGCCGATTGAGTGGGGATTTCGCAGTTGGAACTCAGTATTCTTATCTCCGGCTGAGGCGCAGCGCTGGCGACAAGGTCAGGCCATTCCTCTGGATCCGGCTCAGGCCACTGCCGAGACCCTGCGGGTCATGAGCGGAGAGGGAGAATTTTTGGGCTTGGGGCACAGCCAAGCAGGTCAGCTCAAGCCGCTGCGGGTGTTGCTGCCGGATCCCTAGAGCGTTGCAGAAAAGTTACATTTTCGTAACAACATCTGCCATTGGCTGAGGAGAAGGCGGGAAAGAACCCCCCGCATGCTAAACTTCTGGGGGCAAGCGGGGAGCTCGGAGCGCTGCCGGTGTTGGGCTCTGGCTCGATTTTCCAAGGTTGGCCTTTGGACGTTGCCGGCAAAATTCTCATCTCAAGCTACTTTATACATACATAGAGTTACAGGAAGGGAGTTGGGGATATGCGGGATGCCGTAACCACACTGATCAAAACCTATGACCTGGCCGGCCGCTACTTGGATCGGAATGCCATGGACGCGCTCAAGGCCTTTTACGATTCGGGTCTGCGGCGCATCCAGGCCGTGCAGGTGATTAACCTCAACTCGGTGGACATTGTCAAGACGGCTGCTGCGGCCATGTTTGCCCAGGTGCCGGATCTAATCCGTCCGGGCGGCAACGCCTATACCACCCGCCGCTACGCCACCTGTTTGCGGGATATGGACTACTTCCTGCGCTACGCTTCCTACGCCCTGGTGGCCGCTGATACCAGCATCTTGGACGAGCGCGTCCTGGCTGGTCTGCGGGAAACCTACAACTCCCTGGGGGTGCCGATTGCCCCGACAGTGATCGGGATCCAGAACATGAAGCAGCGCACCCTGGAGCTGCTCGGCTCCGACGAGGATTACAGCTTTGTGGCCGAGCCCTTCGATTACATGAGCGCTAAACTCAGCGAAACCGACATCTAACCTACTCGTCGGCGTAGGGATTGGCCGGCACCGGTATTGGCTCCACCTGATCGGCCAGGATCACCAACTGAGGCTGGCCATCCCGTTGCTCCACGGCCATCCGCCCTTCCAGACGCAGCCAACTGTCCGGAGCCAGTTCCTCCGAGCGGGGCCAGCGCACCGGCAAGCCGACCGGGTAGGCATCGGCAGCGCAGCAACTCACCAAAAAGCGAGCGATGACAAAGTGGTCAGGTTGCTCGTCAGGAACGACGAACCCCTGCACCTGCACCGGCTGGCCTTCATAGGTATAGGGATCCGGGTAGACATCCAGGGTGCGCACCCAGTCCAGCAGGGTGCGCTGGCGTGGATCAATCTTGGGACGAAAAGCCTGCGGCTGGCTGCGAGAGGCACCCAAATAGGGAGATACCCCCCGGTTGAGGGCCGTCTGGCTGGAGAGGGGACGGGGCTCGACCCAAAACCCCAGCAGCGCCGTCAGGATCAAGAGCGCCGCCCCCAGGCGCGACCCCAACAGGGAGACATGGCTTTCCGAGGGCGCGACTTTGGCCCCCCGCCACCGGCCAATCCCCAGGCCCAGCAGGCACAGGCCGGCCAGCAGAGCCACGTTTACATAGGCGGGGTTAATCAACAGCAGCAGGGTGCCCCGCCAGCGGTAGACGATGAGCAGGCTCCCCAGGAGCATCAGCCCAGCAGCATCCCAATAGGCTGGGTTACCCCAGCCGAGCCAGGAGCGCGATCCCAGGCCAGCTCTAGTTGCTTTTGACCGTGCCTTGCCGCCGAGAGAGCCAGAACCACCTGCGGGCATGGGCTACCGCTTGCCTCCACAACTCCGAAGCTTAGTTTAGGGCAAGGGATCCCTGGAGCGGTTCTCTTGGCTTATGCTACTAACCATTGTTCAGAGACCCCCTTGCCGGTGTATCCTCAGGAGCGCGGCGGCAATCGCGGGGCAGCAAGTCGAGCAAACCGAGCCTGAACACTTGAGAAGATGAAAGCCATCCTCATGAGCGTGCCGGGTGGGCCGGAGGTTTTGCAACTGCAGGAGGTGCCCGACCCGCAGATTCGCGGCGAGCGGGAGCTGCGTGTCCGCCTCAAGGCCGCCGGCGTCAACCCCATCGACACCAAGCTGCGGCGGCGAGGCACCTTCTACCCCGAGGAGATGCCGGCCATTTTGGGATGCGATGGCGCCGGCGTTGTAGAAGCCGTGGGATCTGGGGTCAGGCAGTTTCGGGTTGGGGACGAAGTTTACTTCTGCCACGGCGGCCTGGGCAGAGAGGCGGGGAACTACGCCGAGCTAATCGTGGTCGATGAGCGCTTCGTCGCTCCCAAGCCCAGAACCCTCAGCTTTGCCGAGGCTGCCGCCGCTCCCCTGGTGCTGATCACCGCCTGGGAAGCCCTCTACGACCGGGGACGGCTGCAGGCCGGCCAAAAGGTGCTCATCCACGCCGGGGCAGGGGGTGTTGGCCATGTGGCCGTCCAACTGGCCCGTCTGCGGGGATGCCAAGTGGCTACCACCGTGAGCACGCCGGAAAAGGCCGAGTTTGTCCGTTTGCTGGGGGCCAGCTTGCCCATCTTCTATCGCCAGACCGACTTTGTGCGGGCCGTTCTGGATTGGACGGAGGAGGAGGGAGTGGATCTTGCTCTCGATACCCTTGGCGGCCCAGTGCTGGAGCAGACCTTCCCTGCCGTGCGCGTGTACGGCGATCTCGTGACCCTGCTGGCGCCAGCTCCAGAGACCGATTGGCGGGTGGCCCGCGACCGCAACTTGCGAGTGAGCTTTGAGCTGATGCTCACCCCTATGCTGAAGAACCTCATCGTTGCTCGGCAAAACCAGGCGGAGATCCTCCGGCAGTGCGCCCGCCTCATCGACCAGGGCCAACTGCGCATCCGGCTCAGCCACACCTTTCCCCTGGCCGAAGCGGCTGCCGCTCACCGGCTGCTGGAACAGGGATCCGTTTTGGGCAAAATTGCCTTAACCATCTCCGACTAGGCATGCTGGAGGAGGCCCTGCCCAGATCCGAGTCTATGGCCGCTCCCCTCACCCCTCACCTGTTGGAGAACGAGAGCTTCTACGAGAATGCCCTCTGCTGGCTAGGGCGACCGCAGACGGCCTATCGGCTGCTGAGCGAGGCGGTTTTTCCGGCCATCTCCTCTTGGGTGCGGGGAGAGGTGGACAGCTACTCCTTCAATCACTGGCAGCCGGAGGACGTGCGCACCTTTCTCTACCCGGTGGTGGCTCTGGGAGACCAGGAGACCCTTGTTCTCGCCAGCGAGGCCCTGCTCCTCTGCGGCAGTGGCAACTACTACAACCCCTGTGACTTGGCCATTGTGGTCTTCGTGCAGCAGCCCCAAGAGCTGTTCAGCCAACTGATGCAGCGCATCCGCCGCGCCGAGGCCATCATCACCCGCGGGCCGGAGGTGCGCATGCTCTCTGAACAGGTGAGCCTGGCCAAGCGGGGGCGAGACTACATCAACACTAAGTATCTGGTCTGGCCCTACGCCCTCTCTGCTGCCGCTCAAGATACTTTGGTTAAACAGGGGATCAGCATTATCCGTCTTTCACCGCAAGCGGCCGCCCTGCCCTTGGGAGACTAAGCTGAGGGCAATTTGGAGGAAAATGGGGATCCCTGACTTTTCCGTCTCCATCTTTATGGCCGATGCCCACCTGCCGCCGCTAATCCAAGCGATGTTGGATCCGGGGTTTTACCCCCATCCGGTGCGGGAGCCGATTCAGCTCGTCCAAACCCACATTTCCTACATTTTCTTGACAGGGAACTACGCCTATAAGGTGAAGAAGCCTCTGGATTTTGGCTTTTTGAATTTCACCACCCTGGAGCGGCGACGCTACTTTTGTCAAGAAGAGCTGCGCCTGAACCAGCGCGGAGCGCCAGGGCTTTATCTACAGGTGTTGCCCATTGTGCAAGCCGAGGGCCGGTTTCAGCTTGACGGCAGTGGCGAGCCCGTGGAGTACACCCTCAAAATGCGGCAGTTTCCTCAAGAGCAACTCTTTAGCAACCTCCTCGAGCGGGGGGAGCTGACGCCACTCTTAATGGAGGAGCTAGGACGGGTGGTGGCGGCCTTTCACGCCCAGGCGGAGACCAACGACTACATCCGCAGCTTTGGCCGGCCAGAGCAGGTGCGGCAGGCTTTCGACGAGAATTACGCCCAAACCCAGCGCTACATTGGCGGCCCTCAGACGGCAGATCAATATCGGGAGACCCAAGCCTACACGGATCGCTTTTTTGCCGAGCGACAGGAGCTGTTTTACCAGAGAATTGAGCAAGACCGCATCCGCGAAGGCCACGGGGATCTGCATCTTGGCAACCTCTGTTGGTGGGAAGGCCAGATCTTGCTGTTTGATTGCATTGAGTTCAACGAGGCCTTCCGCTTTGTGGATACGATGTACGACGTATCCTATGCAGTGATGGATCTGGATGCCCGCCATCGCCCCGATCTGGGCAACGCCTATTTGAACAGCTATCTGGAAGAGACAGGCGATTGGGAAGGACTCAAGATCTTGCCCATTTACCTCAATCGCCAGGCCTACGTGCGGGCCAAGGTCACCTCTTTTTTGCTAGACGATCCTGCCGCCTCGGAAGCTGCCAAAGCCAATGCCTTCCACACTGCCGCCCGCTACTACCGACTGGCCTGGGAATACACGCTGCCCAAACAGGGGCAGTTGTTTCTGATGGCCGGCCTGTCGGGAGCGGGCAAAAGCACGGTGGCCCGCCACCTGGCCCGACAGCGAGGGGCCATCCACATCCGCTCCGACGCCGTGCGCAAGCATTTGGCTGGGATCCCTCTGCGGCAGCGAGGGGGGCCAGAGGTGTATACGCCCGAGATGACCGACAGGACTTATCGCCGCCTGGTGCAATTGGGAGTGGAGTTGGCCCGGGAAGGTTACAGCGTGATTCTGGACGCCAAGTTTGACCGGCAAGCGCTGCGGGGCATGGCAATTGAACAAGCCCAACGGTGCCGGATCCCGTTGTGCATCCTCTACTGCCACGCCCCTGAACCTGTCCTCCGCGAGCGGCTGCAACGGCGAACGCTCCCTGCTTCGAGCCTGGGTGAGCCGCTGAACCTCGCCGACATTGCCGATGCCACCGCCGATCTCCTTGCCCAGCAGCAGGCGCAGTGGCAGGATTTTTCCGAGGGGGAGCGGCGCTTGCTGCAGGTTTTGGATACCAGCCAAGATTGGCAAGCGCAACTGCAGCAGATCTAGGTCTCGACTCCAACTGACCAAGGTTACCGGCAAAGCGCATGCTGCCGTTTCCGGGTTAGAGGCTGACCGCAGCCCCTGCTGATCTCAGGCGGCGGTCAGGTGAAGAGTTTTTCTCTGGGAAGAGAGTTGGGCAAGAATCGAGGCGGTGCAGGAGGAGACCCCAGTGAGCGAGGTAACGGCTGAAGATTTACGCCTGATGTTTCTGTTTGAAGGCTTTTCCCCTGAGGTGCTCGAGCCGCTGGCCCGCCAGATGTTGCTGCGCTCCCACCCTGTTAACCAGGCCATCCTGCTACAGAACGACTGGGGCAACGCCGTCTATTTCATCCTGGAGGGTTGGGTCAAGATTCGCACTCACGATCTGGAGGGCCGGGAGGTTACCCTCACCATTCTTGGCCCAGGGGAGATCTTCGGGGAAATGGCCGCCTTGGACGAGGCGCCCCGTTCCAGCGATGTGATTGCCCTGACAGCCACCAAGGTCTGCTCTCTGTCGGCCCAGAACTTTCTGGCCCTTTTGGCTGCCGATGCGCAGGTTGCCATCCGCCTTGCCCAGCTCTTGTCGCGACGTTTACGGCAGATCAACCGTCGCCTGCAATTGCGGGAGGCCAGCAGCGTCGCTCGCGTCGCCGATATCCTGCTCTTCTTGGCGGAGTCCCGCGGGCGGGTCGGTTGCAAGGGGGTAGAAATTCCCAATTTGCCCCACCGGGAGCTGAGCAGCTTGAGTGGCCTGGCCCGGGAAACGGTTACCCGTGTCTTGTCTAAGCTGGAGCAGGAGGAGCTGATCCGCCGGGATCGGCAGCGGGACATCCTCTGCATCCCCCAGATGGATGCCCTGGAAAAGCTAATTGGCTAAAGCGAGGGTTGCCACCTGTTGCCAAAAGCCCTCTTGGCATTCTAAAATGATAGTCCCAGAGCCGGGATAGCTCAGTTGGTAGAGCAGAGGACTGAAAATCCTCGTGTCACCAGTTCGAGTCTGGTTCCTGGCATCTGCCAATAACAGGTCAAGATGGGCTCAGGGCTGCAACCTGAGCCTTTTTGTTGCCGGGAATTCCCAGTTCTTGCCTTTTGCGAAACCGCTTCTGCCGGCTCTATGGCAAAAATTAGTTCTCGCGGCGCACAGCGCTCTCGTGCCACCTGCCCAGTATCTTGTCCGACAAAGCGCTCAAGGCCACAAAGATCAGGATCCCTAGGCCGGTAACCAGCACCAAGGCGGCAAACATGCGAGGCACCTGCAAATTAAAGCTGGAGATCAAGATTTGGTAGGCGATCCCGGCCCGTTGCCCACCGGTGCCGGCGACAAACTCCGCCACCACGGCCCCGATCAAAGAAAGGCCGCCGCTAATGCGCAGACCTCCCAGGAAGTAGGGCAGGGCACTGGGCAGACGCAAGTAGATCAAGGTTTGCCAGCGATTGGCCTTGTACAGTTGAAACAGGTTGAGCAGGTTGTGATCGACACTGTTTAATCCCAGGGTGGTGTTGGAGATAATGGGGAAAAAGGCGACAATCCAAGCGCAAACCACCATCGCAGCAAAGGTGTTGTTGCGCAGCCAGATGATGATCAACGGCGCGATGGAAACGATGGGTGTTGTTTGCAAAATCACCGCATAGGGAAAGAGGCTGCGCTCAATCCATTTGCTCTGGGCAAACAAAATCGCCAGCAAAAGCCCCGAGACTGTGGCCAAAAGGAACGCCACCACCGTAATTTGTAGGGTGATCAAAAGGGAAGGGAAAAGGGATCCCCACTCCCGCACCAGGGTTTGCGCCACCAAAATCGGCCCCGGCAATAGATAGGGAGGCACCCCCGTCAGCCGCACGGCCACTTCCCAGCCCACCAGAAAAAGGATCCCGACGATCCCAGGGGCAATCACGTCCAGGTTGAACCACTTGCGCAGATCCAACCCTTGCCCAGAGGTCGGCGGCGCAGAGCCAGGTACCTTAGCCGCATCGGTGGGTTGGGGCCTGAGTTGTTCTTCCACCGCGCTGCTCAGCCGAGGCAGCTCCCCATCCAGCCAGAGCCCAAAGGGGCGCTCTGGCGCGCCAAGCAGGGATCCCAGCCAGCGAGACAGCCAATCGAGAAGGAAACTGAAAGGACTCAGCATAGGGTAGGGGGAATCAAGGGGCTCTAACACCGGGAATGCTGCCAAAGGGGGATCCCGTCAGCCCAGCCGTCCGGCGGAGAGGGGGCGCAGGCAGGGATCCCGCTCCGTGTCGTGCATGGCCTCCCGCAAACGGGTCGCGACCTCCCGGCAATAGTCGTTGTAAAGGGGCGAGGTGCGAAACTCTTCCGAGCGGGGGTAGGGCGCCTCAATGGGGATATCCGCCACCACCCGCCCTGGGCGGGCTGCCATCACCACCACGCGGTTGGACAGATAGACGGCCTCGTAAATGTTGTGGGTAACAAAAATCACCGTCCAGCGCTTCTCCTGCCACAACTCCAGCAGTTCGCCGTTCAGCTTGCTGCGGGTGATCTCATCCAAAGCACCAAAAGGCTCGTCCATCAGCAACACCTGCGGCTTGGTTACCAAGGCGCGGGCAATGGAAGCCCGCATGCGCATACCGCCGGACAGCTCGCGGGGAAAATGGCGCTCAAACCCCCGCAAGCCCACCAGGTGGAGGGCTTCCAAAACCTCTCGATCGGCTTTTGGCCGAGGCTCACCGGCCAACTTCAGGGGCAGGCGCACATTGTCCATCACCGTTGCCCAGGGCATGAGGGCCGGCTCCTGAAACACAAAGGCCAATTTGGGCTTCCCTTGGGAGGTGTTTTGCCCCCACTCGATAGAGCCGGTGGTTAGGTCACCTAACCCTGCGATCAGCCGCAGCACCGTGCTTTTCCCACAGCCAGAGGGCCCCACCAAGCTGACGAACTGCCCCTCCTGGATGGCCATGTTCATGTCTTGCAAAGCCACCGTGCCATTGGCATAGACCTTGCTGACATGGTTAAGGGTAATGACAGGGGCGGGCATGGCTCGCGGTTCCTAGAGCAGAGGGCAAAGGGATCCCTTCCCAATCCAGAAAGAGAAGGGCGCACATTACCATTAAAACAACACTATCTGTCGCCTCTGCTGCGGTAGGCACAGCTACACCCCCCGACCTGGTTTCCAGAGAGTTTCTCGGGCAAAACTTGCCAGTTGCCAACCCTGGCCCTCAACCCCGATCTGAGCGCCAAGCCGGTATGATAGTGCCGATCACCCCCTGGCCCCAGAATCTATGGGATCCCAATTTAAACGGGTTGCAGGCGCCGTTACCGCCCCGCGAGGGTTCCGCGCTGCTGGCGTGGCTGCTGGCCTCAAGCCCTCCGGCGCTGCCGATCTCGCCCTAATTGTTTCCGACTGCGAGGCGGTGGGGGCTGGCGTTTTCACCAGCAACCAGGTCAAGGCCGCCTGTGTTACCTACAACCAAGGGATCCTCGCCCAAGGGCAGCCGGTGCGGGCCATTCTCTGCAATGCCGGCCAAGCCAACGCCTGTACAGGAGAAGAGGGGGAGCGCAACAACGCCCAACTGGCCCTCTGGGTAGGAGAACGGCTGGGGATCCCGGCCCAACAGGTGCTCACTGCCTCGACAGGGGTGATCGGGCGGCAATTGGAAATGGCCAAAATCGAGGCGGCCCTGCCCCGCCTGATCGACAGCCTCTCGCCGACAGGAGGAGAGAGCGCCGCCCGCGCCATCCTCACCACCGACCTGGTGACCAAGAGTACAGCCCTGGAGGCCGAGATCGACGGCTACACCGTCAGGCTGGGAGGCATCGCCAAGGGATCCGGTATGATCCACCCCAACTTGGCGACGATGTTAGCTTTCCTAACCTGCGATGCAGCCGTGGATCCTCCCCTCTGGCAGCAGATCCTCAAAGAGGCGGTTGACCTCAGCTTTAACCAAATCACCGTGGACGGGGATACCAGCACCAACGACATGGTGCTGGCTCTGGCCAACGGCCAAAGTGGGATTCCCACCCTGCAAGCTGGCACGAGAGCTGCCCAAGCCCTCGCCGAGATGGTTGTCCAGGTTTGCATTCACCTGGCTAAGGCCATCGCCCGCGACGGCGAGGGAGCCACCAAGTTGTTGCAGATCCGGGTGCAGGGCGCCCCCGACGACAGGTCAGCTCGGCAGATAGCCCGTGTCATTGCCAGCTCTCCCCTGGTGAAGGCGGCAGTTTTTGGCAACGATCCCAACTGGGGCCGGGTGGCCGCCGCCGCCGGACGGGCTGGGATCCCCTTTGACAGCCGTCGCTTGGAGGTTCGCCTGGGGGATTTTCTGCTGCTGCAGGGGGGAATGCCTCTGGCTTTTGATCGCCAGGCGGCCTCTGAGTACCTAAAGAGAGGGGATCCCGTAACCTTTACGGTAGACCTCCACCAGGGATCTGGCCAGGGCGTTGCCTGGGGCTGTGACCTCAGCTACGACTACGTGCGCATCAACGCCGAGTACACCACCTAGACAGCCCGCGGCAGCCAGGAGCCCTAGAAGCTGAGGCTCTCCCAGGAGACGTTGATGTCTTCCAGGAGCAGCGACTTGTTGTAGATCTGCAGGATGATCAGCAAGAAGATGCCGAACAGCACCATAAAGACCGCCATCAAAGGCGTGGTGCCCCAGCCAGGGGCCACCTTGCCGTATTCCGAGTTGAGAGGACGCAGCAGATCGCCCAGTTTGGTACGAATCGCCATAGGTTCTCGCGATAGGTCAAAGAGAGGACAGGTTTGCCAACTTGGAGGTCAGCACGGCGGCAGATCCCAGCCAGACAACCTCCTTTTAAAATCACGCTAACAGAATCTGGTCACTCCCCTTTGCCGCCGGCAATGAATTGTAAACTTGTGTAATATGTAGGGAGATTCTCTCAGAACTGAAGAGCTAACCATGGAATCCACCCTTTCGCTGGTTGTGGCCATTGCGGCAATAACCATCTGCATCACCGCCTTTGCCATCTACACCGCCTTTGGCCCCCCTTCCAAAAACTTGCAGGATCCCTACGAGATGCACGAGGATTGAAGCCGGTTGTTGTGCGGTTCCGCTGCATGCCTGTTCGGTTGCCCTCCCGTCTCTCCTTCCACAAATACCAGGGGCTGGGGAACGACTTTATCTTGGTGGACAACCGCCACCAGCCGCAGCCCTGTCTGACGCCTGAGGAAGCCGTTGCCCTCTGCAACCGCCGCTTTGGCGTGGGGGCCGATGGGGTTATCTTTCTGCTGCCGGGGCAGGAGGGGGCCGACTTCAGCATGCGCCTGTTCAACAGCGACGGCTCGGAGGCGGAGATGTGCGGCAACGGCATCCGCTGTTTGGCCCGCTTTTTGCAGGATCTGGGGATCCCTGGCCAGGACGGCGCCTACCAGATCCACACCTTGGCGGGGCGGATCGTGCCGCAGGTGCGGCCTGATGGCTTGGTAACAGTGGACATGGGGATCCCTCGCCTCTTGGCCGGGCAGATCCCCACCACGCTGGCCAAACCAGAGGAAAAGGTGGTGCGGCAGCCCCTGCAGGTAGGCGGGCGGGAGTGGGCGGTGACGGCGGTGAGCATGGGCAACCCCCACTGTGTGGTCTTTTTGGAAGAAGAGGGATCCCTGGAAGAGCTGGACTTGGCAGCTGTGGGCCCCCTGTTTGAGCATCATCCGGCCTTTCCTGAGCGCACCAACACCGAATTTGTGCAGGTGCTCAGCCCGACTCGTCTGCGCCTACGGGTTTGGGAGCGGGGAGCAGGGGCAACGCTGGCCTGTGGGACGGGTGCCTGTGCTGTTTTGGTGGCTGCTGTTTTGGAGGAGCGCGCAGAATCGCAAGCTACAGTAGAACTGCCGGGAGGAAATCTGGAAATTCGCTGGGATCCGAGCACACAGCACGTGTGGATGACCGGCCCTGCCCTACACGTCTTCAGCGGCACCACTGCCGGTTGAGAACTAGGCTCCCAGACCCAACAGGAGGATGGCCAGGAGGCCGAGGATCCCATAGGCAACGCTCCAGCCCTGCCGCCAGATCAGCGCCACTGCCAGGCCCAATAAGACCAGGCCCAAGCCCAGGCCAAGGCGGAGAAATAGAGGGTGTACAAACCGGCTGAGGGAGCGTTTGAGCCAGGGGAAGATCACCCCCAAGGCGAAGGCCAGTCCTACGGGGATCCAATCGATCCAACCTGTCTGCTCCCAGCCCCCCAACAGGTAAAAGCCGCCCAGACAAAGGCCCAGGCAGAAAAACAGCACCCGCATGCCGGGATAGTCTTGTCGATAGTTGAAAGCAAGGCTTCGGAGCTCCTTGGGGTGGGCCAAGACCAATGGCTCTACAGCAAAGCTTTCGCTCCACTCCGGCGCTTCTTCAGTTTGTCCGCGGCACCAAAGGTAAACGTTGACCTTGCGCAACCCTTGCAGCAGAGAGGCTTCCACCGCACTGCGCACCACCTCCATCACCTGCAGGGTATCCACCACATCGCCCGGCAGCCGTTCCAGCAGCACGTTGAGAACAGGCCCCTTCAGCTCGGCTCGGCCAAACAGCCGCAAGTTGGCAAGCTTGTAATCGAGGATTTGGTTCAAGATTTTGAGCTGGCGGCGCATGGGATCCCGCGAACAGAGAGCCGTCGTTCGACCGGTTGACTTCAAGCTTCAACATGACCGGTATGACCAGTTTAATGGCTTGGGCCAGAGCAGCAGAAAAGAGGCGTTGCCGGTGTGAAAGGGAAGTGGGACTATCCCATGAGGGTGCGAATGCACCGGCGAATGCTGAGGTTGGATTGCTCCAAGTCGGCAAATCCGCTCAGAAGAGTTCCCTGGCCGTCCAAAAGCAGCAAAGCGGCCTGTTGGCGAAAATTGATCCCAGGCAAAGCTGCAGCGGCTATTTCTTGCAGCTTCTGGATGGTTGCTCCCTCAAAATCGACCGAGACATACACAAACGGAGAAACCAGGCGGGGATCCGTCGGTACACTCTCCCGGATGGCCTGCAAAACCAAATTTCGCACCAACAGCAGCCCCCTGCCATCCACCAGCACGATCTGGCGCAGCCGAGGGTTTCGCCCGAACTCCAGGGCCAAACTTTTGGAGAGGGCTTCCGATTGCGAGCGGGTTTGGCTGTTGGTCAAGATCAACGCTTGAATGCCCTCATACCGACTTAGGTCAAGCCGATCCCCAGCAACGCTTTCCAGCTTGAGGTCAAGCGAGGCTTGGGGGTTGCCGTTGCTGGGGCAGTTGCCGGCTTGAACAGGATCAAACAGGCTGGGACAAAGCAGGGCAAGGGTGGCAAACCTTAGAGCAATCCGTCTCTTTTGAAAGCAAATCCGGCTGCGGTTAGCCAGGGCACAGCAGCAGGACAGTCCTCGGTTCATGGCGGGGAGTTCTGGAGGTGGGCCGGCCAAATCTTAACCGATCTTCATCTTTGGCGCTCCAGAATGCCCTTTGGCTTCTCGTCCCCATTGGGTTGGCGCCCATAATGGAAAGCAGTTTCTGCTTTGCCGACTATGACTCACGCCTGTTTGTTGGATGCCCTCAACCCTGCTCAACGGCAAGCGGTGCACCATTTTTGTGGCCCTTTGCTGGTGGTGGCGGGGGCAGGTTCCGGCAAGACGCGCACCCTCGCCTATCGCATCGCCCACCTCATCCGCCACTACCGGGTGGATCCGGAGGAGATTTTGGCCGTGACCTTTACCAACAAGGCCGCCCGCGAAATGAAAGAGCGCATCGAACGGCTCTTTGCCGAGCAAGAGGCCCAGGAGCAATTCGGGATCCCCTTGGCGCAATTGGAGCCGGCCCAGGCGACGCGGCTGAAATCGGCGGTCTACCACCGTTGGATCAAACCCCTTTGGATCGGCACGTTTCACAGCTTGTTTGCCCAGATCCTGCGCCTGGAGATCGAAAAATATCAGGATCCCAAGGGACGAAAGTGGACTCGCAACTTCTCGATTTTCGATGAATCGGACGCCCAATCCCTGGTTAAAGAGATTGTAACTAAGCAACTCAACTTAGATGAGCGCAAGTTCGATCCAAGATCGGTGCGCTATGCCATTAGCAATGCCAAAAATCAAGGTTGGACCCCTGCCGATCTGGAGCGCCACCAGCCCAATTTCCGAGGTCGCATCCTGGCTCAGGTTTACGAGCTCTACGAAGATCAACTGGCGGCCAATAATGCCCTCGATTTCGACAACTTAATTTGGATCCCGGTGCAACTTTTCCGCCAAAATGAGCAGGTTTTGGCCTACTGGCACCAGCGCTTTCGGCACATCTTGGTGGACGAATACCAAGATACCAACCGCACCCAGTACGAGCTGATCCGGCTCCTGGCCACCAACGGCGAGACCCGCCGCTCCGAGTGGGACTGGACCAATCGCTCCCTCTTTGTGGTGGGCGATGCAGATCAAAGCATCTATCGCTTTCGGGGGGCCGATTTCACCATTTTGCTGGAGTTTCAAGAGACCTTTGGCGATGGCCTGCCGGACGACGATACCCGCACCCTGATCAAATTGGAAGAAAACTATCGCTCCACCGCCACGATTTTGCAGGCGGCTAACGTCCTGATTGAGAAAAACACCGAGCGCATCGATAAAATTCTCCGGCCAACTCGCCCCCCCGGCCATCCCATCGTTTGCTACCAGGCGGAGGACGAAATGGCCGAGGCCGAGTTTGTGGTCAATACCATCCGGCGATTACACAGCCAAAATCCCAACTCTTCCTGGGGAGATTTTGCCATTCTCTACCGCACCAATGCCCAATCTCGCCCTTTTGAAGAGGTTTTGCTGCGGTGGGGGATCCCTTACACGGTGGTGGGGGGGCTGCGATTTTACGATCGCAAAGAGATTAAGGATGTGCTGGCCTATTTGCGGGTTGTGCTCAACCCTGCCGATTCTTTTAGCCTGTTGCGCATTATCAATGTGCCGCGGCGGGGCATCGGCAAGTCCACTCTGGACAAGCTAAGCGAAGCGGCGGCTGCCTTAAATGTGCCCCTGTGGACTATCCTCAGCGACGAGGCCTCTGTTACCAACCTGCTGGGGCGTTCGGCCAAGCCGGTTCTCCAGTTTGCCCAGCTTATCCAGCATTGGCACAGACAGATGGCCCAGGTTTCGGCTGCCGCCCTTCTGGAGGGGCTGCTGCGGGATTGCGGCTATCTGGAAGATCTCAAGGCCCAGGGCACAGAAGAGGCCGAGGAAAGGATCGCCAACGTGATGGAACTCTACAATGCCGCCCGCCAATTTGAAGAAGAACAGGAGGATCCCAGCCTCGAGGCTTTCTTGAGCAATGTGTCTTTAGCTTCCGATTTGGACACCCTTCAGGAGGGAGCTGAGAAAGTTTCGCTAATGACGTTGCATGCTTCCAAAGGGCTGGAGTTCCCGGTGGTGTTTTTGGTGGGGTTGGAACAAGGCCTGTTTCCCAATTTTCGCGCTTTGGAGGATCCTGCCGCGCTGGAAGAAGAACGGCGCCTCTGCTACGTGGGCATCACCCGCGCCCGCGAGCAATTGTTTGTCTGCCACGCCAGCGAGCGGCGGCTCTACGGCAACCGCGAGCCCGCCATCCCTTCCCTATTTTTGAGTGAGCTGCCCCAAGAGCTGATCCAATGGGAAAAAGGCAGGGGGCTTTCGTTCTCCGCCGACAACACGGCTGCGGCCACGCCCAAAGCAAAGGCTGCTCGCCGCCAAGGCCGTTCCTCCCAGTGGGCCGTTGGGGATCGCCTGCAACATCCCCAATTCGGACAGGGGCAAATTACCCACGTGTTCGGCAGCGGCGAACGGATCACCCTGGCGGTGAGGTTTCCCGCCATCGGCCAGCAGAAAATCTTGGATCCCCGCATCGCGCCCATTCAAAAGCTCAGCTAGCTGGCTGGGCTCGAAACCGCTTTGGAGATGGATGGCGTAGCGGTATGGGTCTCATCCTTTTTTGTAGGTGCCTTGATCTCGCCCAGAACTTGCTTGGAATAAGGCGGCTTGGCAGGGATCCCTTTTGTCTTGACACTCCCACCCAGGGGATTCTTACGCAGTCCACAAAAGAACCCGTAACGGCGTTGTCAAAGCGCCTC
>NZ_JANSHO010000024.1:0-19884 GCF_047502635.1 Synechococcus sp. RC10B2 | reverse complement strand
TTTCTCTCCTTCCTCTTGAATACCTGTACCCTATTTTAAATTAAAAGGCTGTATCTTTTGTGTCCTTCAAAATTTTAGAGCTGCTCCCGCCTCAGCCTAGCCGGGCGAGATGAAGTATTGACATACTCCCCAGCCCTTTGGGGCGGGGATCCTAGCTCCCCTCTGTCCCCCCGTATACGGGGGGTTTGGGGGTTCGGGGGAGAACGTCAACAGTCTGGTGAAGCAGAGACTTTGAGCAAGGGCAGCTCCCGTCCACAACCCGGCAGTTCCTTCCGGGAACAGCTTGGAAGGGGGCCATGTATTGGGCGGGCGCTTTTCCTTAAGGGTGGGGCAGGGCTAAGATAGCGGGAAAGGTTTCGTTACCTGTTGGCCCATGCCCCTTGCCTCTGAGACCGAGTCCTCGCAGCAAGCTCCGGCAACACCTGAGCCTTCTCGGGTGCCAGATCCGGAGTTTCCCTACGAGGTCGAGATGAGCTTGATGGAGCATCTGGAGGAGTTGCGTAGCCGCCTCTTGGCCAGTGTCATTGCGGTGGCCCTGTGTATCGTCGCCTGTTTTCTGGTGGTGAACCGCATCGTCGCCCTGCTGGAGGTGCCCGCTCAGGGGGTGACCTTCTTGCAACTGGCGCCGGGCGAGTATTTTTTCGTCTCTATGAAAGTGGCGGCATATTCGGGGCTGCTCTTGGCCACGCCCTTTGTGCTCTACCAAATTGCCCGCTTCGTCTTGCCAGGGCTGAGCGTCAAGGAGCGCAAGCTGTTGGGGCCGGTGGTGCTCGGATCCAGCCTTTTGTTTGTGGCTGGCTTGGTCTTTGCCTACTACCTCCTCATTCCGGCGGCGCTCAACTTCTTCATTCGCTATGGGGAAGGGGTGGTGGATCAGGCCTGGTCCATCGACCGCTACTTTGAGTTTGTGCTGCTGCTGATGTTCAGCACTGGCTTGGCCTTTCAGGTGCCGATTTTGCAGGCGCTGCTGGGAGCTTTGGGCCTGGTAACTGCTGAGCAGATGTTCAAGGGTTGGCGCTATGTTGTCCTAGGTTCGGTGGTGGCGGGGGCCATTCTCACCCCTTCCACGGATCCCCTCACCCAGAGCCTCCTGGCTGGCGCGGTAACGTTCCTGTACTTGTTTGGCATTCTCCTGGTGAAGCTGCTTGGCAAATGACCCAAGGCCGCAGACCTTGATTCTGCCAGCGGGGTCTCCGGCCCGGGAAAGAGAAACGCCAATGGATAAACTCTACCTTCTCACCAAGTTGCTCAGCGGCAACAGTCGGGACTGCAGCCCTGGCTAGCGCCGGGGTTCCGGCATCCACCCCCATCGGCAAGAGACGGCTCCACCGCCAGCGGGGGGAGAGCGGGCCCGGCCCGCCTTGAACTGGAAGGGATCCCGGCCAATTTTCCCGGGCAGGGTATTTCAACGGCGGATTGGCCCGCCTCACTCTGCCAGCGTACCGCTCGCCAGCCCACCAGGGACGAGAGGCCTGTTCGCAAGCCCTGGGGGGGTTGGTGCGGTTGTCAGAAGAGGCGGTTTTGGTGCCTGCTGTAGCCTCTGGGCCAGCGAGGGCAAACGGCGGCTCGCTGCGCTGCTGAGCTCTTCTCAAAGGGAGGTTTGGCCGATGGGCAAAGAGAAATTGGCTTTTGACCAACCAGTCTTCTAAAGTTCTATGGTTGCTTGGACTTTTCTCCCGAAGACAAATCCTTATCCTCCCAAAACCTACGATCCTGCTTACCCAGTCGGCAGCTACTGGGACAGCACAATACCAGATTCCAGTTGGCGACATCCGGCGCCTCTGCAAGGGCAGGTTGAGGCCGAGGTGGCCATCATAGGAGGAGGATTGACGGGGCTATCGACGGCCCTGCACCTGGCCCGCGATCACGGCATCTCGGCTTGCCTGCTGGAGGCGGGATCCCTGGGCTGGGGCGCCTCCGGGCGCAACGGCGGCTTCTGCGGAGTGGGGGCGAGCTACCTCACCCATGCCCAAATGGTGCGGCGGGTAGGCCTGGCGGAGACGGAGCGCTACTACCGGGATCAGCGGCAGGCGGTGGAGACCGTGCAAGAGCTGGCCGCTGCCGAGGGCTTTTCCCTGGATGCCCAGGGAGAAGGTTGGTACGCAGTAGCCCACCGCCCCAGCGCTTGGCGGGAGTTGGAGGCCGAATACCAGATCTACGCCCAGGTGGCCGGCTACCCAGTTCAGCTCCTCAGCCCCAAAGAGCTGCGGGAACGGGGCTTCGACAGCCGCGAGAACCACGGCGCCCTCCACATCGGGGTGGGGTTTGGCCTCAACCCCCTCAAGCTTGCCCAAGGGCTGGCCCAGGCCGCCCAGAAATGGGGAGCGCAATTGCACAGCGCCAGCCGGGTCGTTGCCTGGGAAAAGGTTGGCTCCCGCCACCTTTGCCATACGCCCGGGGGAACGGTGCGGGCACGGCACCTGGTCATCGCCACCAATGGCTACACGCCGGCCAACCTCTACCCCCAATTGGCCGGATCCCTGTTGCCGGTGCTTTCCAACATTCTGGTCACCCGGCCTCTGACGCCGGCAGAGCGAAGGGCTCAGGGCTGGTGGGATCCGACGCCGATCTACGACACGCGACGGCTGCTGTTCTACTACCGTCTCCTGCCGGATGGGCGCTTGCTGTTTGGGGGGCGGGACGGCACCTGCGATGCCCCAAGGGAACGCCAGCGCCTGCGGGCCTGGATGGCGCGGCAGCTCTACCGCCTCTTTCCCGCCTGGGAGGGGGTGGAGATCGAGTACGCCTGGAACGGCTTGGTTTGCCTCTCCCGCCAGCTTCACCCCCACATCGGCCCTTCGCCGACGGATCCCAGCCTCTGGTACGGCCTGGCCTACCACGGCAGCGGCGTGGCCACAGGGGTGTGGGCAGGCAAAATCCTGGCCCAGGAGATCGCCGGCATCCGACCCCAAATTAGCGCCCTCTTCCGCCAGCCACCGCGCCTTTTCCCTTTCCCCTGGCTGCGGCTTCACTACCTGCGGCTGGGGTATCTTTGGTGGCAGTTGACAGACGGATAGTTCCTTCAGGTGTGCGGGAGAGCCCCCTATTCGCTGCAGAAGTCCTGTCGTAATCTAGTCCTAGTTCGGCCTTGCCTTGGCCTCTCGCCATTGCCCGTCGTTCCTTGCTGAGGTACCCAGTGCTGCCCACAGCTTGTTATCGGCCTGATCAGGACTCGGTCATTCTAGAGGGTCCCTCTGTTTCCCAGATCCCACCGACAGCCTGCCGCCGCCGACGGCTCTCCCCAGGGGGGCAGCGGCTGGGGCTTGCTCTGCTGCTGAGCCTGCCCACCATGTTTTTGCCCTGGCCCGCTTTTGCCCAGATCGCCAGCTCCTTGCTCAATCCTCTGGTGGCCGCCTGGATTCGCTCTGAGGTGCAGCAGGTGGACAACTTGCGGGTGCAGATCGCCGGTTCCGACGCCCAGATTTTGAACGGCCAGATCCCCCAGGCCCAGGTGTCGGGAGACAACCTCATCTATCAGGGATTCCAGGTCAGCCACCTGCGGCTGCAGGGCCAGGATATTCGCCTCAATGTAGGGGAAGCCATCCAGGGACGTAGTCCCCTGCGGCTGTTGGCCCCCGTGCCGGTGCAGGTGAGCTTGCGCCTCACCGAAGACGATCTCAACCGCAGCCTTCAGGCTCCCCTCATCCAGTCCCAACTGGCCCAGGCGCAGGTGCAACTGCCCTTTGGAGGTCAAGCGGTGCCCTTCTTGATCCGCCAGCCCCAGGTCACCTTGCAGCAAAATCGGCTGCGCATCCAGGCCCAATTGGTTACTCCCGAGGGGGTGGAGGTGCCGGTTACGGTGCTAACTGGGCTACAGGCTCAGGGTCCCAACCAGTTGCGGCTGGTCAATCCCCTGTGGGTGAGCGAAGGGCAGGAGATCCCCATCCCCGGCCTGGCGGATTTTCCCATCCAGTTGGATCCAGGCGTGCGCATCGATCGCCTGGAGTTGCAGCCTGGCCAAATCCTCTACGAGGGCATGTTGGTCATCTACCCGGAGGCGGCGGCAGTGCCGCAGGGGTAGCGGGTTGTCGCCAGGGCTCGACCACTTGAGCTTGCCTTTGGGCGGTGCCAGCGGGATCTGCGGTGGCCAAGTTGTGATCGGGATCAAACCCAAGGTTGGGCTGCTGGGCGAGAATCCCTCTAGCCGTTGCCAAGCGGTCGCGGAGGGGTGGTGTATTGAGGTGAGTTCATGGTTTGGGGATCGCCGCCGCTACAACCCAGTGTTAGGCCCCTGCTCTTGGGGACTCTGCCGCTAATCCTGTCGCTGGTGTTGCTGGGGGGATGTTCCAGCGACGCCTTCTCCACGGTGCCCCTGGATGGGACGGCTGCCGGCACACGCACAGCCACGCCCCCCGGGCGAACTTTCTCCGATATTCCGCCCGGCCGGGATCCCCTTCTGAAGCACCTTTGGGCCAGCTTTGTGATCACGTCTGAGCAGTTGCAATCTGCCCGCAAGGCTCCCATCTCTCTCCATCCGCAGGCTCTCCTTCCCTGCACCGACTGCGAGAGCTTGGCAGAGCAGCTGGGATCCCTGCTCCCCACCCCCTCCTCCCGCGCCTTGGGCACCTATCGGCCTGACCAGCTCACACTCTCTTTCCGAGTTGAGCCCCACAAGACGTTTACCCGCCTCAGCGGCAGCTTTCACCTGGATACCACCACGCCCCTAGTTCACCCTGGCGAGGGGGTGCGCCTGGTGGTACAGCAGGCCTTCTGGGGGGACAAGGCCCTGGAGCCGCTGCCGCCCCCCCAGGACTTCTATGCCCGCCAGATGACTCAGGGTCGGTTCGAGGAGCGCACGTGGAGTTTCCCCTTCTCCCTCCCGGAGGCCGACGCCCCTGACCCCTCGCCGTCTCTACGGCTGCAGGTTGTCCTCACCTCCCCCATCCCGCCCGATTCTGCCCCTTTTCAGCGGGGCAGGCCGCTGCCTCCCCCCACGAGCCGGCTGTATCATGGGGTCACTTGGTCGGGCATGCCAACTTGGGAGCAGCTTCTGGCCTATCGCCAGGCCATTGGCCAGCCCCCCGCCTGGGCAGCGGTGGAGCACCTCTGGGATCCGCGCCAGGATTTTCCCCAGCCCCTGGCCAATCGCCTGCGGGAGAGCGGCTCCGTTCCCTACCTACGCCTGCGGCTGCAGCCGGCCCACCTCTCTTCCCTGGCTGCGGGCGAACAGGATGAGACCTTGCGCTCTTGGGCTCGGGGCATCCAGCGCTTTGCCACCCCGATTATCCTGGCCGTAGCTGTCGGGGACGGGGATACAGAGCTGCAACGACGGGCCTACCGTCACCTGATACAAACCCTGCGCTCTGAGGCCAATTTGCTCTGGGTTTTAGAGCTGGAGGGAGCGGATAACGAGGCAGCGTCTGCCTGGGCCGCCTTGCCAGGGGTGGACTGGCTGAGCCTGGAGGTGAAGGGGGATCCCGAGACCTTTGAAGCGTTGTACCGTCGCCTTGTGGCCTTTAACCCCCAGTTGCCCCTGATCCTCAGCGGGCCGTCTCCCGACGCAGAAGCTGCCCAGCCCTTTTTGGAAGGCTTGCAAGCCGGGCGGTGGCTCCAGGTGATTGGCTGGAGCTGGGCCCTGGGCCCGCAGGGGATCCCGCCCGCGGCGGCGACAAACTGGCAGCAGCGTCTGCACCAGGGGGATCCCCCCCTCTGGCTGGGAGAAATGCGGGTGCAGCCTCCGCCCAGCCCTTCCCCTTCGCCCAAGCCCTGAGAAAAGCGCTTTGGCTGGAAAAACCCTCCCAAAACAGCGGATAATAGGCCAACCCACTGCTTTTTCTTTCGGTCTTCCCAGAATTGTGGCCCTGACCTGCCCACCACCGTCGCGCTTTGCCCAAGCCATCCAGCGGGGGGAATTTTTGCTCACGGCTGAGATCACCCCCCCCAAGGGATCCGACACCAGCACCCTGCTCTCTCTGGCCCAGCAGCTCAAGGGCCGGGTGCATGCCGTCAACATCACGGACTCCAACCGCGCCATGGCCCGCATGAGCCCCCTGGCCGCCTCGCTGCTGTTGCAGCAGGCGGGCGTTGAACCCATCCTGCAGCTGGCCTGCCGGGATCGCAACCGCCTGGCTCTGCAGGGGGATCTGTTGGGGGCCTCAGCGCTCGGCCTGCGCAACGTGCTGGCCCTCACCGGGGATCCCATCCAGGTGGGGGATTGCCCCGATGCCCGCCCAGTCTTTGACCTGGAATCGGTGCGTCTGCTGCAGCTTATCCAACGCCTCAACAACGGCCTCGACTGCAACGGCAAGCCCCTCCCCGACGGCGGCACCTGTCTGTTCCCGGGGGCAGCCGTAGAGCCGCAATCCCCCAGCTTTTCCGGCCTGGAGCGGCGCTTCCACCGCAAGCTGGAGAACGGAGCCCAGTTTTTCCAAAGCCAGATGGTGACCGACTTCGAGCAACTGGAGCGCTTCATGGACAAGCTGGGCCGCCCCGCCGGCAAGCCCATCCTGGCGGGCATCTTCCTGCTCAAATCCGCCAAAAACGCCCTCTTCATCAACCGCAACTTGCCGGGGGTGCAGATCCCGGACGCCATTATCCAGCGGCTGGCCGATGCCCCCGATCCCCTCGAAGAAGGGATCCGCATTGCTGCCGAACAGGTGCGCCAGGCCCGCCAGATCTGTCACGGCGTGCACCTGATGGCCGTCAAGGCCGAACACCTCATCCCGCACATCCTGGACGAGGCCGGGATCCCGCCCCTGAGCAGCTAGCTCAACACCTGCTCCAAGCCGTAGACCAGCCCCTTGAGCTGCAGCACCTTGCGAATGCCCAGGATCACTCCCGGCATGAAGGCCATCCGATCCGTGATGTCGTGTCTCAAGGTCAACGTCTGCCCCATGCCGCCGAAGATCACCTCCTGGTGGGCAATAAGCCCCGGCAGGCGAACGCTGTGGATGGGGATGTTGGGGCCGGGGATCCCTCCCCGCGAGCCGGGGATCAGCTCCTTTTCTTCCACCTCAGGCGGGTTAAAAGCTTTGCCCAGTTGTCCCAGCCGCTGCGCCGTCTGCAGAGCCGTGCCGCTGGGGGCATCGACCTTGCGGTTGTGGTGCAGCTCGACAATCTCCACGTGATCGAAATATTGGGCCGCCTGCAGCGCCATCTGCTGCAGCAGGATCATGCCGATGGCAAAGTTGGGCGCAATTAGACAGCCCACACCGGACTTATCCGCCAGATCCCTCAGCCGCTCCACCTGCTCCGGCGTCAGGCCCGTCGTCCCCACCACCGGCCGCACCCCAAACGCAATGGCCGAGCGGACGTTTTCATACACAGAGCGCGGATGGGTGAAATCCACCATGACGCCTCGGGCGCTCCGCTGCGACAGCCGCAGCAACTGGCCCGCCAGGTCGTCGGTAATCTCGACTCCCAGGGATCCCAGGCCCAACACCTCGCCAATGTCCGAGCCCAACTGGGAACGGGCCACCGCCCCCACCAACTTCATGTCGGGGGTTTGGGCCACCGCCCGCACCACCTCCCGCCCCATCTTGCCCAGGGCTCCCACCACCAAGACCGGGATGGGCTCAGAAGCCGCCGTCCCCTCCCCAATGGCGGCGCCCTCTTCTCGTCTTTTTTGCTCGACTGCTGTGGTCACCACCTGCCCCCTTGCCTAACCTAGCGCCGGATCCCCGAGCGGAGCCTCACAATTTCACCTCGATGTCCACCCCTGCCGGCAGATCCAGCTTCATCAAAGCATCGATGGTTTTGGAAGAGGGGGAGTAGATGTCGATAATGCGGCGGTGGGTGCGAACTTCAAAATGTTCCCGCGAATCCTTGTCCGTGTGGGGGGAACGCAGCACACAGTAGAGGCGACGCCGCGTCGGCAAAGGGATCGGGCCAACTGGCACAGCCTCCGTGCGGCGGGCCGTGTCCACGATTTTGTCGCAGGAAGTATCCAGTAGCCGATGGTCGTAGGCCTTTAGGCGGATACGAATTTTCTGTTGGGTCAAGGTAGCCATAGTCGGAGAGAAGGTAGGGTGTACTCAAAAAAATGGCAGGGATCGAGCTTGCCTGGAGTGACCAGCGCCCAATCCCTGCCAAGAGAAAGCCGCTTACTTCAGGATCTTAGAGACCACACCGGCCCCTACGGTACGACCGCCCTCACGAATGGCAAAGCGCATCCCTTGCTCGATGGCGATGGGCTGGATCAGCTCTACCGTCATCCTGACGCGGTCGCCGGGCATCACCATCTCCGGCTTAGAGCCGTCGTCAGCCGTGAAGGAAGTGATGGTGCCGGTGACGTCGGTGGTACGCACGTAGAACTGAGGACGATAGCCGGCAAAGAAGGGGGTGTGACGTCCGCCCTCTTCCTTCTTGAGGACGTAAACCTCCGACTCGAACTGGGTGTGAGGAGTGATGGTCTTGGGCTTGGCCAGCACCATGCCCCGCTCCACCTCGTTCTTCTGAATACCCCGCAACAACACACCCACGTTGTCGCCGGCAATCCCCTCGTCCAGCGTCTTCTGGAACATCTCTAGACCGGTAACGGTGGTGGAACGGGTTTCTCGCAATCCCACCAGCTCCACGGTTTCGCCAACTTTGATGCGGCCCCGCTCGATCCGGCCCGTCGCCACCGTGCCGCGACCGGTGATCGAGAAGACATCTTCCACTGCCATCAGGAAGGGCTTGTCCACATCCCGCTCCGGCGTTGGAATGTAGGAGTCTACCGCATCCATCAGCTCGTAGATCTTGTCCACCCAGGGATCCTCACCCCGCTGGGTTTTGGGGTTGGCCTGCATCCTTTCCAGAGCCTTGAGAGCGGATCCTCTGATGATGGGGATTTCGTCGCCGGGGAAGTCGTACTTGGAGAGGAGCTCCCGTATCTCCAGCTCCACCAGCTCCAGCAGCTCCTCGTCGTCCACCATGTCCACCTTGTTGAGGAAGACCACCAAGCTGGGTACCCCCACCTGACGGGCCAACAGGATGTGCTCCCGCGTCTGCGGCATCGGCCCATCGGCCGCCGAGACCACCAGGATGGCCCCATCCATCTGGGCCGCGCCCGTGATCATGTTTTTCACGTAGTCGGCGTGGCCGGGGCAGTCCACGTGGGCGTAGTGACGCTTCTCCGTCTGGTACTCCACGTGGGCAGTGTTGATAGTGATACCGCGGGCTCTCTCCTCTGGCGCCGCGTCGATCTCGTCATAGCGCTTGGCTGTGGCCTGACCCAGAGCAGCCAGGGTCATAGTAATGGCGGCGGTCAACGTCGTCTTGCCGTGGTCGACGTGGCCAATGGTGCCAACGTTGACGTGCGGTTTGGTACGTTCAAACTTAGCGCGTGCCATGAATCATCACTTCCTTTTGATTTCAGTTGGTTACTCCACTTCCTTTGCTTTTGGCAATGATGGCTTCGGCAATACTGCGAGGAACTTCCTCGTAGTGGCTGAACTCCATCGTAAAGATGCCCCGCCCTTGGGTTTTGGAGCGGATGTCGGTGGCATATCCAAACATCTCCGCCAAGGGAACCTTGGCATTGACCTTGGAGATGCCGCCCTCTGTACTCATCCCCTCCATCTGGCCGCGACGGGCGTTGATGTCTCCGATAACATCCCCGACGAAGGCTTCGGGAACTTCCACCTCCACCTTCATCATCGGCTCCAGCAGGACGGGGTTGGCTCTGCGAGCAGCCTCCTTCAACGCCATCGAGCCGGCGATCTTGAAGGCCATTTCGCTGGAGTCCACCTCGTGGTAGGAGCCGTCCACCAGCGTGACGCGAATATCGATCAAAGGATAGCCAGCCAAGACGCCGGACTCGCAGGCTTCGCGGATCCCTTGCTCGGCAGGCGGAATGTACTCTTTGGGGATGACACCACCCACAATTTTGGAGACAAACTCGAACCCCGTGCCCGGCTCTGCCGGCTCCAGGTCGATGACCACATGGCCGTACTGGCCGCGGCCGCCAGTCTGGCGGATGAACTTCCCTTCCACGCGGCTAACTGGCTTGCGGATGGTTTCGCGGTAGGCCACTTGGGGGTTGCCCACGTTGGCTTCTACGTTGAACTCCCGCAGCATGCGATCCACCAGAATCTCCAGGTGGAGCTCGCCCATGCCGGAGATGATGGTTTGGTTGGTCTCCGGATCCACCGAGACGCGGAAGGTGGGATCCTCCTTGGCCAGGGCCTGCAGCGCTTTGGAGAGTTTGTCGATATCGGCTTTGGTCTTGGGCTCGACAGCCACCGAGATTACCGGCTCGGGGATATATAGGGACTCCAGGATCACCGGCGCGTTTTCGTCGCAGAGGGTGTCCCCAGTGGTGGTATCTTTCAGGCCCAACACAGCCCCCAGATCGCCTGCCCGCAGCTCATCTACATCCAGACGCTCGTCCGCCTTGAGCACCACTAGGCGGGAGATGCGCTCCTTTTTGTTCTTGGTGGAGTTGAGCACATAGGTGCCCTTGGTTAGCACCCCAGAGTAAACGCGGATAAAGGTGAGGTCTCCGTACTTGTCGCTCATCAGCTTGAAGGCCAGGGCGGAGAAGGGCTCATCGTCGCTGGCTTTGCGCGACACCTCCGACCCATCCGGCAATACCCCCTTGATGGCGGGAATATCGATGGGAGAGGGAAGGTAGTCCACCACCGCGTCCAGCAGCATCTGCACACCCTTGTTCTTGAAGGCAGAGCCGCACAGCATGGGCACAATTTGGCCGCTGATGGTGCCTTTGCGCAGACCAGCCATTAGGTCGGCTTCGCTCAGATCCTCCTCGGCAAAGTACTTCTCCATCAGGGCCTCGTCGGTCTCGGCCACTGCTTCCACCAGCTTGGCCCGGTATTCCGCCACCAGATCCTTCATCTCCTCCGGGATGGGGGCAGGGCGAATGTCCTTGCCGATCTCATCCATGTAGATATTGGCCTGCAAGCGCACCAGATCGACGATGCCGCGGAACTCGTCTTCCGCCCCGATGGGCAGTTGGATCGGCACGGCGTTGGCTTTGAGGCGCTCCCGGATCTGGTTATAAACCTTGAGGAAATTGGCCCCCATGCGATCCATTTTGTTGACAAAGGCAATGCGGGGCACATTGTAACGATTGGCCTGCCGCCAGACGGTTTCCGACTGCGGCTGCACGCCCCCTACCGAGTCGAAGACGGCGATCACCCCGTCCAGCACCCGCATCGAGCGCTCCACCTCGATGGTGAAGTCCACGTGCCCTGGCGTGTCGATGATGTTGATGGTGTATTCCGGCGCGCCGGCGAGAGGTTGGGAGGGGTTTTTCGGATCCCGCTTGGTCCAACGGGTAGTGATGGCCGCGGCCGTGATGGTGATGCCCCGCTCCCGTTCCTGAGCCATCCAGTCGGTTACCGTGGTTCCCTCGTGAACCTCGCCAAGCTTATGCACCAGACCGGAATAGAAGAGGATCCGTTCTGTGGTCGTGGTCTTGCCAGCATCGATGTGGGCCGCGATACCAATATTTCGAACTCGTTCCAGGGGAACTGTGCGTGCCACGTTAACCTCCCAATCCTCGTCGCCCTGCGACTCGGGCAAACTAAAAAAACCTTTACAATTCTAGTCTTTTTTGCCCCTTCTCCTCCAGATCCAGCCCAGCTCTCGGCAAATGGGAAGGGATCCCAACAACATCCTCCTTTGCTCGGCCAGCGGGGTTCAGTAGCGGTAGTGGGCAAAGGCTTTGTTGGCTTCGGCCATGCGATGGACTTCCTCTCGCCGGCGGATGGCGTTGCCGGTTTCGTTGGCCGCATCTATAATCTCATTGGCTAACTTGGCAGACATAGTGCGGCCTGGACGGGTGCGGGAAAAGGTGACTAGCCAGCGCAGCGCCAATGAGGTTCCTCGCTCCGCTCTGACCTCCACAGGCACCTGATAGGTGGCGCCGCCCACCCGCCGCGCTTTCACCTCCACCAAGGGGGTGGCGTTGCGAACGGCATTTTCCAGTACGGGCAGCGGATCCTGGCCGGTGCGCTCTCGCACAATCTCTAGAGCGTCGTAGAGGATCCTGGCGGCAAGAGAAGCCTTGCCCCTCATCATCAACTTGTGGATCAGCATGGTAACCAAACGGCTCCCGTACTTGGGATCTGGAGGCACGTCACGGCGAGGAGCACGGTTGCGGCGAGACATAGGAGCTGTAGAACTTGAAGGCAGGATGACGTCCAGAGGGAAACTATTTCTTCTTGCCAGCGGCGGCTGGGGCTTGGCCGGGCTTAGGCCGTTTTGCCCCGTATTTGGAGCGGCCTTGCTTGCGGTCTTTCACTCCTGCGGCGTCGAGCGTGCCCCGAATAATGTGATAGCGCACGCCGGGCAAGTCCTTGACCCTTCCGCCGCGAATCATGACCACCGAGTGCTCTTGTAGGTTGTGGCCAATGCCGGGGATGTAAGCAGTAACTTCAAAGCCAGAGGTGAGGCGAACCCGCGCCACCTTCCGCAAAGCTGAGTTGGGCTTCTTGGGCGTTGTCGTGTACACTCGGGTGCAAACTCCCCGCCGCTGAGGACATCCTTTCAGGGCAGGGGCCTTGGTCTTGCGAACAGCAGCCTTGCGCTCTTCGCGAATGAGTTGCTGAATGGTGGGCATGGGTTGGCTGAGAAGATCGCTACTCAATTATCCGGCAGTAGTAAATCCTAGCAAGGCGGGATCCCGGCGTCAACTTAAGGGATCAGCTTCTGGGCTGGTGGCTTGGCTGAGTGAGAATTTCAGCATCCTTGTTCCCCTCAGCTAGCCTAGAGGAGCTTCTGCACACCAGAAGGAACTCGCGAAAGGCGATGGGCTGGATGGATTGGTGGATTTTGCTCCCTTGTCCGCTCTGCCAGCGCCCGGCTAAGGCTGTGTTTTGTCCAGACTGTCAAAGGCGGCTGCAGGCGGAGCGGCTCGACTCTTGGCCGGTCACCACTTCGCCTTGGCCGCTTTATGCTTGGGGGATCCACCGGGGAGCGCTGCGCCGGGCCATCTATTGCCTGAAATATGAAGGACAGCGGCGCATTGGCGCGGTTTTGGGGGAATGGCTGGGATCCCGCTGGCTGGAGAGCCGACAGAAGCGTTCGGGATCCCAGGGAAGCCATGACCTGCTGTCTCGCCACGACTATACGGTGGTGCCCATCCCTCTGCATGCGGAGCGGCTGCGGCAGCGGGGCTACAACCAGGCGGCTTTGATCAGCCAAGCTTTTTGCGAGCGGACGGGTCTAAGACATTTACCTGACGCTCTGGTGCGGGTGCGGGCCACAGCGGCCCAACATGAGCTCAACCCCCTGCAACGCCAGCAGAACTTGGCAGGCGCCTTTGCTCTCAAGCGCGCTCCCGCCACGCCGGTGCTACTGGTGGATGACATCTACACCACCGGCTCCACCGTCCAAGCGGCGCAGCAGGTCTTGGTCGCTGCCGGGATCCCGGTGGCCGGGGTGATCGTCGTGGCCCAGGCGCAGCAAGCTGCCGACCGTTCCACCCTGCCCTGGCAGCTCCGACGGCGTGGCCAGGCTTGACTATCGGGCCTGTTGCAGGGCTGCCTGCCGGGGATCCACGTTGAGGAACACGGTGGCATCTCCCTCGACGCGGATGATGCGCAAAGGGGGCAGCGAGCCCGTCGGGTTTTGGATGCGCTCTTGCAGCTTCTCGTAGAACAGCAGATCCGCCAGTTGCGCGTTCTGCGCTGCCGCTTGTCCTTTCAGCTCAATGGCCCGCTGGTTGGCCGCCGCCAAGATCAGCAGCCGCTCGGTCTCTTTTTCCTGAATTTGCGCCCGCACTGCCGCCGTTTGTGCTGTAATCGAGGCCACCTGTTTGCGTTCAATCGAGTCTCTTAAGGCTTGTGGGAAATCGGGGTTGCCCAGAAACAGGCCCTCCACCTGCACCAGAGGCAGGGTTTGGCCATCGCGGTTGACAGTAGGCATCTCTTGGCGAATCAAGTCCAGCGCTCGTTGTTCGATGGCAGCCCGCTGGCTTTTCCGGTAAAAGTCTTCCGAATTGAAAGAGGCGGAGATATCCCGGATTTTGGAGCGCACCACCGGCACCACCACCGTGGAAAGATAGTTCTCGCCGATGCTGGCGTGCAGCTCATCCAAAGTGGCGAGGTTGGGCTTGAGGGCAATGGCCACATCGATGGCAAAGGCTTGTCCATCGGCGGTGTTCACGGTGATGGCGTTGCTGATGGCATTGGCCGAGGCGGGGTTGTTGGTAAACTCCCAAACGCGGGTGAGCACGGTGTAGGTGATCGGCGTTTCGATCCCTGGAATCCGGAAGATGACCCCCGGCAATTCTACCCGCCCCTTTTGCAGCCCGGAAAAGGTATTGAACACTACAGTGGCATGTCCGGGCAAAGTGACGTACAGGCAAGCGCGGAGCACTCCCAGGGCCGCCAAGACGGCGATCCCTCCTACGGTTAACCAACCCACTCTGCTTTGGGGTGCTTCTCCTGTTGGATACATGGCGGCTCCTCGTGGAAAGAGGATGAAAAAGTGCTGGTTGCTATTTGGTAACCAGAGTTTCCAGGCGGGATCCCAGTACCGCGGCTTTGACCACCTCTAGGTACTGCGGATTTTGGGTGAGGGCCTGTGCTTTGGCTCTCAATTGACCGGCTTCTGCCTCCGCTTGAGAAATGATGGCGCGGGCATCTTGGCGGGCCTGCTCGATCTCAAATTGCTTTTGCGCCAGTTGATTTTCGGCAATGGTTTTTGCCTCAATGGCCGCTACGAAATCAGGATCGAAATCCACATCCCGCAGCAGAAAATCCAAAACCTCGATGCCGTATTCCTTCAGCAGAAGAGCCACCCGTTCCCGAATTTGTCCTTGCAGCAGCGGGCGCTCCGTGGAATACAGAGCCTGGGCGGAAAAGCCGCTGGTCTCATTCAGAATGACCGACCGGACGATGGGGGCGATGCGATCCAGGTAATTTTCCCCCAGTTGCGTATAGACCTTGGGGGCGTCCACAATGCGAAACTGCAGCGTCGCCTCAGCCGCAATCTGCTGCCCATCCTGAGAAAGGGCCACCAGCCGCGGTGCGTAGGCGGTCGGGTCGTTGTCTTTCCAGGTCAGAGCTTGGGTTTTCACATCAAAGATGACTGTGCGAGAGACAAAGGGCGGCACCCAATGGAGACCAGGCTGCAAAGCCATCGGGCTCACCCCCCCTCCCCAGGTGAACACCACCATATTTTCTCCATTGCCCACCAGTCGCAGCGGCCTGCCCATCGCCACTAGGATCAATACGGCTCCGGCAAGGGTGGCCTTGGGCAACCAGCGACCAACTCGCCTCTCCCAACCTTCTGCTCGCATCTCCCCATCTCCTGCGCATGCAGCTATTCTCGCAGCTGTGGGGAAATGAGGCCGAGAAATCGCCGCTATCTTTTAAGTTTTCTCCAGGGATCCCGCGAGAGATCCCGCGCTTGCTCGCCCACTGTTCTCAACGATGTCGAGAACTCTACAAAGTTTACAAAAGATTACTTCATACTTTGCAAAGACCCGTGACAGACAAGCGAAAAGGGAAGAAGATTAAGACATAATAAAGATTTGGGTTGCCGTTCATGCTACCTACTGTCGACTACGAGCGGCGAGACATCCAAGTGCCACTCTCGTGCATCCCCGTTGCCGCCCGGGCCTTGATCCGGCAGGGGGTATCCGTCTGCTGGCGGGAAGAAAGCCTGTCTGCCCTAATTCGTTTGGGATCCAAAGGAGCCGCCGACCGAGCCGCCATTCTGCTGGTGGAAATGAGCCTCATGGGCCAACCGGAAGAGCTAAAAAACTGGCTGGAGATGTGCTGGCAACTGCCCGCTTGTCTCAGGGAACCGCTGCAGGTGTAGGATAAAGGATCACTGCAGTTCAAGAGCCTGCCTCGTCGAGGAGAAACTGGCTGCCGTAGCCGGTAACGATGCGGGTTCCATCTTTGAGGATATGAATTTCCACCTGGTCACTGGCCCAATTAAGCTGGTTTTGCAAGGCGGGGTTGAAGACGTGCACCCGCTGGTTGCGGGAAGAGACCAGCGAGTGGGGGGAGTGAATGGCCTGGGATTGCAGGTAGGGCCCGTCCACCAAAATATCCAGCTCTTGCAGCAGCTCCTGGGCGCCGGGAGGAGCCTGGGGGGATCGCAACTCTTCCAGCGTGAATCCACTGAAGGCCATCACCGTCAGCCCTTTCGCTTTCAGGAGCCGCGCCAAGCTGGCCAGGGCAGGAGCCTGCCAGAAGGGCTCCCCTCCCGAGAAGGTCACCCCCTCGTTTCTGGGGTTGCTGAGGATTTGCTCGGCCAGGTCGGTGATCTTCACCAGTTGGTTGACCTCAAACGGCCAAGAAGTAGGGTTGAAGCAGCCCGGGCACTCTCGCAGGCAGCCCTGCACCCAGACCACAGCGCGCCGGCCCGGCCCATTGACTTCCGACTCGTCTACATAGCCCATCAGGTTAAGATAGCCTCTCGGGATCCGCGCCTGAAAGTCCAGCGCTATCTTTGCCTTGGACATGGGTCACCTGCTGCAAAACGGCTTTGAGACTACTCTTAGCCTAGTGAGAAGCCGAACGCGAAAGCTGTAATCTTATAGTCAAATTAATGGAGATGTCTCCAAAGCGCTCCGCGCCGCTGACGCCCCCAACCCCTCTCCCTCTGGGAGAGGGGAGTTAGGGATCGACGAAGCAACCATTTCGTTAGTCAGGTAGGCTGCTGGTGGAAAAGAAAGATTCTAGCTGATCATCGCGCTAGGCGCTATCCCTCCCCACGGTATAGACGGTGGGGTATCCCCCGCCTTCAGATGAAGCCAGGAGCCCCGGGCAGACTTTTCGGGATCCGGTACTCCACCATGAGCCCTGCTGCTCCTAGCTTTGCAGCAAAGTGTCTCGTATCTCGCCCGGGTAACGTGCCACCTTCCACCGCCAGCGACCGAACGCGCCATGGGCATTGACGGCTTGCACCCACTCGTCCAGATAGCGCCGCTTCACCCGGTCTAGTTCGGTGTCCTGTCCCTTTGTTTCCAGAATGAGCATGTCGCCGTTGGCCAGGCGCACAAGAAAATCTGGCCGATACTTCCGCACCACGCCGCGATACAGGTACAGGACTTCGAAGCCCAGATGGTCGTTCTTCGCCCAGGCGCTCACGGCACTGCTATTGTCCAATACGAAAGCATCCGACGCCTCCCACGTGCTGTCGTAGACGCAGACGTTGATGTGCGACTTGCGCGTGCGTTCACAAGGTTTGCTGGTGTACCAGGTGCGCATTTGGCCCGTCGAGCGGATCGGGTGGTCGCGATCGAAGACTGGCACAAGTTTCTCAGTGTTCTCCTGCCGCACCGCCTCGCAGACATGTTGCACAACTCGTGACAGGTTGAGGGTGATGATCAGCCGACGGCGCAGTTCGTCCTGATAAAAAAGAGGTGGGGAGATCAAAATCCGGTCAGAGCGAATGAACTGCTCGACAATCCGCACCAACTGCGCCAGCAAGATTTCGCGACTGCCTCTCCAGCTTTGCCTTACCTGATCGAACACATTGCGGGCAGTTTCGAAGATGATGCGCTGCGTGCGAAACTCTCGCGCCAACTTCTCCAGTTCGATACGGCTGATCTGGTTTACGTCGGGCTTGCCTTCGAGAATTGGTGCCAGTTCTGCCACTTGCGGCGTCTGAGCCGCGTCTAGTTCCAATGGCTGCACCTTTGACCAATCGAGAGTCAACGTTGGCTGAAGTAAGCGCTCGATGCGCACCACATTCGGCCAGCGGATCTCAAACTCCGCTTTGGCCGGGTCCGGTTCTACGGCGGTCTTGGGCGTTGGCGGGGGCGGCGGGCCATCTCCGCTATCCTCGTGCGGCAAGAAAGTAAAAGGCACGCCGAAGATATTGACGTATTCGGGCTCAAGCAGCCCCGTTTGTGGGTTGATCTCGTAGGATGTGCGGCGCAGGCCCCGGCCCACGACCTGCTCGCACAGAAGTTGGGAAGTGAAGGCCCGCAGCCCCATAATGTGCGTCACCGTCTTGGCATCCCAGCCCTCACTGAGCATCCCAACGGAAATGACGTTCTGGATTTTCTCGCCGGGCTGCCCCACCTGGCCCACCGTATCTACGATCTTTCGCAAACGTTCCGCCTGCTCTGCTTTGGTCAGCCGGCATTCGACCGGTACGTCCTCCTCTTCTCCATCATCGGCCTCGTCTGAAGCTTCCACCACTGCAGTGGACTCTTCCTTTGCCTCAGCCTCTTCTAGCACCTTCGAGTCGATGTGCAAGATTCCCTCCGAGTTACACAGCTCGTCAATGGGAATGCGCCGTGATTCGAAGGCGTGCTTGACCCGCGCTGCCGTCTCAGTGCGGTTACAGACAGTGATCATCACAGGCGGCGTGGGCAGGTCGGCTGCTTTCCAGGCCTTCCACGTCTCCCGCCAGTCGTAGCCCAGCAGGTAGTAGGCGTTCAGCACCAGATCCGGCAGCAGCTCTTCGGGATTGGCGCGTCGGTTGAGGTCGTCTTTCACCTCCGGGTCGTTGTAGATGTGGTATAGACGGGACTTGTAGGTTTTGGCATTGGGCACAGCGTCGTCACGCACTACAACGCGCGGGGTCTTGACCAGCCCCGATTCGATGGCGTCGTTCAGCCCGAAGTCGCTGACGATCCAGCCAAAGAGCGCCTCTTCACTGCTCTTCTTTCCCGAGGGCGCGAAGGGGGTGGCGGAGAAGTCGTAACAGGTGAGAATGCCGCGCGAACGGTGCAGCCGATCCAGGCCTCCAACCCACACCGTCGCTTCTTGGGCGCTGTCTTTTAAATCACGCTGGCGCAGGTACTTGCCTTCGGCTTCCCAGTTGACGCGCCAGGCGTGGTGCGCCTCGTCGTTGATGACCAGCAGGTTGTGCGCGTTGGCCATCTCGCCCAGCACCTCGCGCGTATAGGCTTCATCGCTCTTCGCGCCGCGTTTGTCCACGCTCTTCCGCTTTTTGATCTGCTCTTCGCTCTCCCAGGCCAGGGCATGCCAGTTGCGGACCAGCACCCGCCCCTGCCGCAGCTTGTCGAGCAGCGTGGACGGCACAATGTCGAACGCTTCGTAATAGTTACCGGCGCCCGCGGGCTCCAGCACCGCCAGCCGTTTCTTGACCGTCAGACCGGGGGCAACGACCAGCACGTTCTTCGAAAAGCGGGCATCTTGGGGGTTGGCCACTTTGTTAAGGATGTGCCAGGCAATCACCATCGCCATGACGATGGTCTTGCCCGTGCCGGTGGCCATCTTGCAGCACCGCCGATCAAAGTCCCCGCCGTCTCCCGGGATCTCAATGCCCACCCGCTCGGCAGCAGGCGCCTCGGTCAGCCAAATGAGCGTCTCGACGGCTTCCAATTGACAGAAGAAAAAGCGACGTCTGTCGAACTCCTCCGGGTCATGCCAGTGCGCCAAGAGCCGCCTGGTGATGCTGGTGATCCCGGGATAGCCTGCCTCGCGCCAGGCTTTGACGCGCGGGCGGATCTGGTTGACAAGCGGGATTTCAACGAAGATGCCCGGATCGTCGAAAGATTTGGAACCGGGAGTCGCTACCACGTAACCCGCTGGCCGCCGCCCTTCAACCAGTTCGAACGTACGCGTCTCGCGATCGTAGCGCCAGTGCTTCTTCGGCTCCTCGTAGGGAGAGTTGATGATCAAGCGGTCAATGGTAGTCCGGGCCATCGCTTTCCTCGCATTCTGTTGCTGCGCTGATCTGTTCCTTCGCCCAGTGGCACATCCGGGCAACCACGCTCGTCAGATCATCGTCAGAGGCGAGCGTGATTTCCAAATCGTCGTAGCGGAAGGCGACGGCAAAAGGGTTCAGCCGGCGCAGTTGGCTTTCCGTGACTGGCAGCGTCACGCCGCGATACGCTAACAGGCGCGCCAGCTTGACCAGATCGTGTGTGCGCTCGAACTCGATCTGTTGCAGGAACAAGACCGCCTTGAGCGATTTCTCCACCGCCTGCTGGGCGTGGAAATAAGTACAGCCTTTTAATTTAAAATAGGGTACAGGTATTCAAGAGGAAGGAGAGAAAGG
>NZ_JANSHO010000023.1:0-633 GCF_047502635.1 Synechococcus sp. RC10B2 | reverse complement strand
CGCCGCGCACCTGCCAGGATCCCCAGGGATCCACCTGCCAGGTTAGCCGAGCTTGGCCGGGCCGCCACTCCAAAAAAGGCTGGGATCCCCCGCCGTGCAGGCTGATCAGGGCGACTTCTTCGGGGCGGGTGAGCACCTGCCGCTCGGCTCCGGCGCAGGTGAGGCTGAGGCCGGAATGGTTGGGAAAGGCGTTGCACTGGATCCAAAACCAGCGGCGAGGGAAGCTTTGTCCCCAGTTTTTTTCGGCGTAGGCGGGGGCCTGCTCGAATTCGAAGCGCCTGCCCCGCCACTCCACCCAGCCGCTGGCCAGGCCGTGGCTCATCAGGATCTGCCAGCCCGGCTCGAAGATGGGCAGATAAGACCAGGCTCCCATGGTGGCCCGCGGCGGGATCCCGTAGGCAGAGCAGAGTTGAATGCGATAGAGCCAGCGGATGGCCTCGCCTCTGACAGGATCTGGCAGGATCCCCTGGTTGAGGCGGGCGGTGTATTGGTAGCCGCTGGCGGTGTGTTGGAAGAAGGTGAGGGGCTCCTGCAGCCCTCGCCAGCTCTCGCCTGGCCCGCCAGCGTGCCCCAAGGCCAGGTGCCGCCAACTGGCCCAGAAGCGCTGTGGATTGGGGAAGGTGCGCCAATGCA
>NZ_JANSHO010000022.1:0-20972 GCF_047502635.1 Synechococcus sp. RC10B2 | reverse complement strand
AGGTGCCGCCAACTGGCCCAGAAGCGCTGTGGATTGGGGAAGGTGCGCCAATGCAGCTCCTCGTCTGGCCCCAACACCTGCGCCATGCCTCCCCGCCTGGGGTCGATGGCGTACATGAAGGCAAAGCTGAGGGGCGGATCCCCGGGCAACGTTACCCGGCTATACCAGCCCTCGAAAAACGGCTCGGCACAGCCATCCCAGTGATAGCCGCCATGGGGCAGGGATCCCCAGTCCGTTGAGCCGTTTTGCTTAAAGCACTCTGCCACCGGAGAGCAACTCCCTCGAGAATCGCCAGAAGATAGAAAAAAGTCTATAGCTACCAAAAGAGTAATTGTATTGTTTCTATGTCTGTCTGCTTTTAGGATATCAACCAAGCTGAGATTTTAAGTCCAACTTTTTGGGACTTTTCGGCCTTAAGTTTGTGCCCTATGCGATGCTGAATACGCCCGCAGATGGGGGCACTTCGGCTGAGGGGGTAGGGTACGCCTGCGCTAGGTTAGTCGTCCGACGGTTCTATCTTGGGATCCAAGCTCTTGGCGGTAAGGCGCAAGGCTTCCGCCTGATCCATCACTCGAGGCGCTTGCACTGCCGTCTCAACCCCTTGCCGATAGCTCTCCCACAAGGGCATTTCCGGGTAGGTTTGCTGCAATTTTTTGATCTCATCTAGCAGAGCGCCCAGCCAGCCAGACGTACCCCAGGTGAGCAAAAACTGCAAGGGATTCCAGAGGTTGAGTTGCCGCCCCAATTCGTTGAGGCTTTCGTTGCGAATGGGCGGGTCGAAGATGTCGGCCACCGTCATCAACTGGCGCGCCAAGAGCGGCCTGAGGGTTGTCTCAGCAGCCTCCACAACGGCGGGAAGAGCGGCTTGGATGCGCTCGGGACTGGGAATGTGCCGGGCCTGGGGCAAAGCTTGCAGCAGCAACTCCAGGCGTCGCCCCGCCTCTGCCGACTCCAAAGCCGATTCTAGGGTTGTGCCCACGCTGAGAAACACTTCTCCCGTCAACAGCCGCACGGCGTCGATAACCAAGTGGTACAGGGGCGGGATCGCCAGCTTGATCCACTCGCTCTGGAAAAACTCCCGCAGCCGCCGCGCCAGATAGTCCCCCACTTGGGTGGTTTGGATCCCCACTTGGGTGAGGGAGAGGTACCAGTCGGGGGGGGATCCCTTGGGATCAAGCCACTGGCGCAGAGTTTGCCATTCCTCTTCTGTGAGGGCAGTTCGCCCCTGTTTTAAGACGCTGCGCCGCAGCTTGCCCTCGGCATTCAAGAGCTTGCGCAGCTCCGGTGTGCCCAGCAAAGAGAGGGCGCCTGCGGATCCCACGCTGCCGATCTCGACAGCAATAAGGGCGGCCAAGAGGGCGGCTGAGGCTTCCACTTGGATCTCGCCGCTTTTGTCCATCACCAAAGGTAGGCGGCTGTTGCCATAGGCCCGCAGGCTCATCGCCTCCAAGGTAGAGCGCTGCTCAGAGGTCAAGGCCCCCGCCCAGGCAGGGATGCCGTTGGTGGCTGCTTCGGGGTGTGGTGGCTCCTGCAGGCTGTGATACAGCAGGCTGGCCACCCAGGCTCGGTCGGCGGCCCGTTCCAGAGAGCCGATGACCACCTCCCATTGGCAGGGGTTGAGCAGAGGCAAAAGCGCTTGCAGCTCTCGCCGGAGGGGCTCTGGAGAGGTTGTGGCTCTGGCTTTGTCTAGAGTTGCCTGCAGCCGATCTCGCGCCTCGCGGCACAGGCCGCCCCACTCCAGTTGCCAACGAGCTAGGGTCTGCTGCACTGTTTCTTCGGAGCGTCGGGGCAGCTCCTGCCAGCCCGCCTCCAGTTGCCGCCACAGCTCCTCCCAGTTCAGATCCCCGGCCCTAGAAGGTGGAGAGTTCGCCGGCGCGGCAGGTGGGGCAGCGTTGGGATCGAGATTGGGGGAGAAGAACTCAGGCATGGGCAAACTTGGCCTCAGGGGCATTACCGGCATTATAGCTAGGGGTAAAAGGCAAGCTGCGGTAAGCCCAAGGTTTCCGGCCACCCCATCATTAGGTTGAGGCATTGCACCGCCTGCCCGGCCTGTCCCTTCATGAGGTTGTCGATTACCGACAGGACAATGACTCGGTTGGTGCGGGTATCCACTTCCACCCCAATCATGCAGGTGTTGGTGCCGGCAACCCACTTGGTTTGCGGGTAAACGCCGCGGGGCAGCACCTTGACCCAGGGGGATTGGCGATAGAAGGCGTTGTAAATGGTGATGAGATCTTCGCCCACAAGGCCGGGATCCCGCAGGTTGGCGTACAAGGTGACGTGGATACCCCGCACCATCGGCACGAGGTGGGGCGTAAATTGTACAGTGATGGGAGTGTGGGTGAGGTCACTGCAGGCCTGCTCGATCTCGGGTGTGTGCCGGTGTTGGGCCACGCCATAGGCCCCCAGAGAGCCATCTACCTCGGCAAATAGGGATCCCAGCTTGGGGGTGCGGCCCGCGCCAGAGACGCCGGACTTGGCATCGAAAATAAGGCTGTCCAGCTCCACCAACCCCTGCCGCAGCAGGGGGGCAACCGCCAACAGGGAGGCCGTGGGGTAGCAGCCGGGGCAGGCTACCAGTTGGGCTTGGGCAATGGCCTCCCGGTAGAGTTCTGGCAGCCCGTAGACCGCTTGCTCGTTGGCCTGGCGATAGGCAGGGCTGGGCCAGTTGGGATCCGTCTGCCCCAAGCGATACCAGGATTGGTAGGTGGCCAGGTTGCGAAAGCGGTAGTCTGCTGAGAGATCGAGAACTTTGCACCCTTTGGCCAGCAAAGGCGGCGCCAGGTCTGCCGCCAGGCCGTTGGGCAGAGACAAAAAGACAACGTCGCTGCTAGCAGCAATGGCCTCCACATCCACAGGCTGGATGGTCAAATCCACCGCCTGGGCCAAGTGAGGATAGAGATCCCCGTAGCGTTTGCCGGCGCTGTCTTGACCGGCCAGGTAGGTGATGTGCACGCCGGGATGCTCGCTGAGCAGCCGCACCAACTGCACCCCTCCATAGCCGGAGGCCCCGACGATGGCGACGCGGACGGGATCGGTGGGAGGAAGAGAACGAGGCGCCGTAGTGGCCATGGGGGCTGCCTGTGCAGAATTGCAAAACTGACGGTTTGCCTTACTATTTATCGCATTTGCCGCTGCCTTGGTTGAACTCACCTGCTCTGTTGGGCTCAGTGTTGCCTGAGCCGGGAGTTATACTGGGCTCACGCGAGCCGCCCAAGCCTCGGCAGCCGCCTTGGCTGTTGAGGTCTTGCCCAGAGATGTTCCCTACCTCGTCGGGAAGGGTTGTATGTACTACGAACAATTGATCAACATGATCCTGCGAGCCCGCGGCCAAAGCAGCCGCCACGGCCTGGATCAGGAAACTTTAACCCTCTACTCCGAAGGCCCCTACACCCTCTACAAGCTCACCTCCCATTTCGACCGCCGCTCCATTTTTGTTTTGGCCCAAAACCAGCGGGATATGTTTGTCTCCGGAGATGCGTTTCACAGCAAGTTGATCCCGGGAGAATGGCAGGAGTGGCTGCACCAGAAGGCTTTGGCTGTTGCCGACAAGACACCCCAGGCCAGCTAGCCGGCGAGGGCCAAAACGCCGGGCTGAATCTGCCGGGGCACCACTGAGAGCCGATCCAACTCCGCACAATAGGCCAGGTCCCTGTCGCTTTCAGGGCTAATGGCCAGTAGCCGCTGCCCATGGCTGGAGCGCCGCAACAGGCTCAGGAGATTGTCTTGCCAAGTTTGGTAGAGGGCCAGGGCGGCCACTGCCTCGTCGTTGCCCAACTGCTCCTCCGAACAGCCCAGGCGATGCAGAATGGCTCCGGCACAGGCGGTGTCTTCCAAAGCAAAAGCCCCCTCCCAGCCAGCTCCCACCAGCCACACCTCGGCAAAAGCTCCTTGCCTGAGAAACTCCACCACTGCTCCCAAGTTCACCAGGGCTGCTGTGATCAACACTGGGATCCCTTCTAAGCGCTGAAGGGTGCGGGTGCCGTTGGTGGTGCTCATGAAGATGCGCTTGTCCCGCACACGCTCCGGCGTATACTCGCGGGGGGAGTTGCCTAGGTCAAAGCCCGCCACTGTTTTGCCGCCTCGCTCCCCAGCTAAGAGCCGTTTGGAGGCCGGCCAGCTCTGGCTGGTCGTTTGCAAGGGTTGTAAATCGGCAAACACCTGCACGGCCTCTGCCCCTGCGGCCAGGGCTGTGGCAATGGTGGTGGTGGCCCGCAGCACATCAATGGCCACTGCGCAGGCTGGGATCCCTGCCGGAGGGACTTGCTCAGGGGTGTGGAAGTGGAAAAGTTGCATGAGAGAGGGAGCAAAAAAGGTTCAACTAGAGCCCCACGAGAGCTTATTAGAACTCACGCCGGGCAAACACCAGCACCGTCAAAATGAGCAGCAAAACGGTGTAGATCAGACCGTAAAGCGCGTCGCCAAGGAGCTGGGTGGGCGGAGGAATTTGGCCGTAAACGGCAGCATCTCTTAGGTTAAAGCGCTCCAGATCTGGCAAGACTAAGTAGATTACCTCGAACACCTTGCCGAAGCCTGTGTCTTCCACTAGCTTGCTTAACTGCAGCAGGGCACGGCTCGTGTGGCCCATAATGAACAGGGCAATGGTGTAGAGGGTAGCCAAAATCGGGGAGGTAAAAACCCCAAACAGCAGCGCTGCTGCCACAATCAGCACCAGTTCCAAAAAGGTAAAAACTGTTGCCCAGAGAACGGCCCAGGGGGAAATGGGGGCCTGCACCACCCGCAGGCTGAGCAAAAAGACAGCCGTCATCATTGCTAGCAGCACCGACAGCAAAGCCGACAGGCCCAGATGCTTGCCGACAATAAACTCCGCCCGGCTCATGGGTTTGGCAATCAGCACGTAGACCGTGCGCCTCTCGATCTCTTTATTTACCAGCCCCGTGCCGACGAAAATGGCCACCACCAGCAACAGGAAGTGGATGGCGGCCAGACCCAAATCGGCAATGATCTTGTTGTGGGCCTGGTTGGCTACCTGGGGAATCAAAACGATGGCCCCCAGCATGGCCACCGCAAACACCATCACCAGATAAAGAACGCGATCCCGAATGGTTTCCCGAAAAACATTCTGGGCAATGGCCACGACGCGCCCTGCATCCATAGGCTGGCCTCAAGCGAGCGACAACCGGCTATACACTTGTAGAAGCCCAGCTTCATTCTATGCAGTTCCAGGCTCAGATTCAGATCCACCTGCGCCCCTCGGTACTGGATCCTGCCGGGGCTGCTCTCCAGGCTAGCCTGCATCAGCTAGGGCATACCCAGGTGCAGGGAGTGCGCATTGGCAAACACATCCAGCTGCAGCTAGAGGCCCCTGACGCCGAAACTGCCCGAGAGCAGGTGAGCAAGCTGTGCGAGCAACTGCTGGCCAATCCAGTAATCGAGACCTATCAAATCCAAGTGGAGCCTCTAGAGGGCTGATCTCTCACCAAGAAGCTCTCTCGCTCCAGCCCTCACCGCTTTTGCCTTCGCCCCAAGGGATCCCCATGGCCAAGGTAAGGTTTGGCATTGTTGTTTTTCCTGGCTCCAATTGTGACCGCGACGTAGCCTGGGTAACCCGCGGCCTCTTAGGCTGTCCGACGCGACTCATCTGGCACCGGGAAACCGATTTGTCAGGGCTGGATGTGGTGGTGCTGCCGGGGGGATTCAGCTACGGAGATTACCTGCGGGCGGGCGCGTTGGCCCGTTTTGCGCCGGTAATGGGGTCTCTAGCCGAGCACGTAGCCCGGGGGGGCTATGTCTTGGGCATTTGCAATGGCTTCCAGATCCTGACAGAGGCGGGCTTGCTGCCAGGGGCGCTGCTGCGCAACGCTAATCTGCACTTTATCTGCGACCGAGTGAGGATCCGCGTGGAGCGGCCAGATCTGCCCTGGACAAGCGCCTACCCCCCGTCCGCCCTTGTAACCCTGCCGATTGCCCATGGAGAAGGACGCTACGTCTGCGAGGCCGACACCCTGAAGCAGCTGCAAGATGGGGGTCAGATTGTCTTCCGCTACGATCCCGTTGCCCCCAACGGCTCGGTGGATAACATCGCCGGCATTTGCGATCCCAGCGGTCGCATTCTCGGCTTGATGCCTCACCCAGAACGCGCTGCCGACCCCGATTTGCCAGGCCAGAATGGGATCCCTTTTTGGCAGTCGATTGTGCAAAGCCTGTCCAGTTAGCCCTGCTGAGCCTGAGCCAACACCTGGCGCACTTGGTTCACCATCTCCTCGTGATCCACGACTGGCTTGGCAATGTAGCCATCGGCCCCACTCTGGGCCAAAAAAGTCTCCCGGTCGCCCCGCATGGCGTGGGCCGTTACCAAGAGGATGGGAATGGAGCTGGTGCGGGGATCCCCCTTAAGCAGCTGGGCAATGCGGATCCCGTCCACTGCCTCGCCGCGAAAGGTGCTCTGGGAGAGGGAGACATCTAGCAAAATGACGTCTACTTCACGGGCTTGGGCCAGCTGCAGAATCTGCTCCACATCCTGGCTGTGAAAGACCTCAAACCCGCCTCGCCGCCGCAACACTTTGTCGAAAACGCGGGCGTTAATTGGATCGTCTTCCACCAGCAGCACTGTTGCCATCGCTAACCTGAAGTTGACTTGGTTGCGAACTCGAGCCGCAGCAATCCCCGTAGTTCTGGAAACCATCCCGAAGCAATTCTAGCCATCCCATTCGAGCAGTGGGACAAGAGCTCCCCCTCCAAAATACTGATAACAAATCTCAATAAAGCTCAATAAAGTAGCGCCAGTAGCTACCCCCTCTGCCAGCAGGAGAGGACAGCTACCGTTTTGAAAACAGCTTTGCTGGGTTGCCTGGGGGATACTCTACCAGCCTGGAACCGAGCGCCCTCTGAAAACAAAACAAAAACAAGGCCGGGGATTTTTCCGGCCTTGTACGGGGTACAACTGCCGTCTCTTTTGGCCGCCTCAACCCACTCAACACTCTCAGCAAGCCGACAACAGCAGCCCCTGGCGCAGGTTACTTCTTCTGAATCCTAGGAGTTTCGCGAAAGGCGACGGCAAAAAACAGAAGGCCCAGCGTCAAAAACAGAATAAAGGTGTAGGTGATGGCTTCCATACCAACCTCCAAATCAGAATCCTAAGGGGGCTTGATTCCAGATTAGCTCAAAGCCGCCAGCACCCCCTCTCCCCAGAGAAACAGAGTGCCGGCGGTCATCCCGCGAGAAAGCCTTACGCTTCTTGCACCTTGCGCGTGGTGGGATCCCCCACTTTCTGGAAGACGCCGAATTCCACCATTTCCTCGCTCATGTTCGGGTCAATACCGGCGAACACATCCCGGAAGAGAGTACGGGCGCCGTGCCAGATGTGCCCGAAGAAGAACAGCAGCGCAAAGACCGCGTGGGCGAAGGTAAACCAACCGCGGGGGCTGGTGTGGAAAGTGCCGTCGGCCTTAGGCGTTTCGCGGTCGAACTCGAAGAGCTGGCCCAACTGAGCCATACGGGCATACTTTTTAACCGTTGGCGGGTCAGTGAACACCTGACCGTCCAGCTTGCCGCCGTAGAACTCCACCGTCACGCCCACCTGCTCAAAGCTGTAGCGTGACTCGGCGCGCCGGAAGGGAATGTCCGCCCGCACCACGCCATCGGCGTCCCGCAGGATGACGGGGAACGTCTCGAAGAAGTTGGGCATGCGTTGCACCGTCAGCTCCCGACCTTCACGGTCCCGGAAGACGGGGTAGCCCAGCCACTCGATAGCAATACCGTCTCCCTTGTTCATCGGACCAGCCCGGAACAAACCACCCTTGGCCGGGCTGTTACCCACGTAATCGTAGAAGAGCAGCGACTTGGGGAGAGAATTGTAGGCCTCGCTGCGGGTCATCCCGGCCTCCATAGCGGCATTGACGCGCCGGTTAATTTCCTGGTTGAAGTAGCCGGAATCCCATTGGTAGCGGGTGGGGCCAAACAGCTCCACAGGAGTGGTGGCACTGCCGTACCACATCGTCCCGGCCACCACAAAGCCGGCAAAAAACACGGCCGCAATCGAGCTGGAGAGCACGCTCTCAATGTTCCCCATGCGCAGAGCCTTGTAGAGGCGTTGGGGTGGGCGTACTGTAATGTGAAACAGGCCGGCAATGATGCCCACGATGCCCGCGGCAATGTGGTGGGCCACCACCCCGCCAGCGTTGTAGGGGTTAAACCCTGCCGGCCCCCACTCCGGCGCCACCGGCTGCACATGCCCTGTCGTCGCGTAGGGGTCGCTGACCCACATCCCTGGGCCAAACACCCCCGTCAGGTGAAAAGCCCCAAAGCCGAAACAAAGGATCCCGGCCAAGAGCAGGTGGATCCCAAAAATCTTCGGCAAGTCCAAAGCCGGCTCGCCGGTACGGGGATCCCGGAACAGCTCCAGATCCCAGTACACCCAGTGCCAGCAGGCGGCCAAAAAGAGCAAGCCAGACAAAACAATGTGAGCAGTGGCTACCCCTTCAAACGTCCAGAAGCCGGGATTGGCCACGCTCTCGCCGTAGATATTCCAGCCGCCCCAGGAGTTGACCACCCCCAGACGCACCATGAATGGCATGACGAACATGCCCTGACGCCACATCGGATTCAGGACAGGATCCGATGGATCGAAAATAGCCGTTTCATACAGCGCCATCGATCCGGCCCAACCTGCCACCAGCGCAGTGTGCATCAGGTGTACCGCGATCAGGCGACCTGGGTCATTTAATACAACGGTGTGGACCCGGTACCACGGTAGTCCCATAAAGCTCGATCCTCCACGTTCTCCAACACTTGCGCGATATCCAGTCAAAAAACTGAAGCCGACATCTTCACCTGGGATCCTTACCTAAGCAGTCTCTTCAGTGTCGAGGGGTGCCGCACCCACCTAACCCAAGAGCGCACCCAGTGAGGACATCGCTCTCAGAATTTTCATCACAGGCATCAAACAGTATAACGAAACGCAACTGACCTGAGCGGCTTCAGGCGGGATGCCCTCTTATCTGCCATCATCTTCCCAGATCTCTCGCCAAAGATTAAAAATATGATTTAAAGTGTAACAATACTTAGCAAACCCTGGAGCTTTCCTGGCTCAATCTGAAAGGTGTCGTGGTTTCGGGCGAGATTATGGCAACGATTCGCTTTGTCAACGAGAATAGAGAGATCGTCGTCGCGGAAGGCGCTAACCTGCGCTTGAAGGCGCTGGAGAACCAGATCGACCTCTACAAGATGATGGCCAAGCTGCTCAACTGCGGCGGCAACGGCCAGTGTGGCACCTGTGTGGTGGAGATCGTCGAGGGAGCCGAGAACCTCTCTCCCCGCACCGAGGCGGAAAACCGCAAGCTCAAGCGCAAGCCCGATACCTATCGTCTCGCCTGCCAGACGAAGGTATTGGGGGATGTTGCGGTGAAGACGAAACCCTAGAGCCGGCTTGGCCGCTTTTGGGCAAGGCGTACCTGAGAATGGTATGCTAGCTGCCAGTTGGGTTTGCGGCGTGTGCAGCTATGGAGACGAACTACCTGGGCCTTTTGGCCACCATTTTGGTTATTCTGGTGCCCTCGATCTTCCTGGTGATCTTGTACGTGCAGACTTCCAGCAAGTCGGAGAGCTGACCTAGGCCCATGAAGGCAAGTCTTACCTCCTGCTGAGGAACCAAGGCTCACAGTCGACGATGACATCCAAAGCTCGACGGGGATCCCCGCTGGAAAAGGGGATCCCTCTACTTTTTGCGCCAAGCTGTTTTTTGCGCCAAGCTGTCCCTTGGCCGAGGCCCTCTCCACCTGGAGCCCTCCGGCAACGGTTCCTGCCTGTCTGTGTTGCCTGCGAGAAGGTTTCCGCTTCCCTAGCTAGAAATCTATAGCCTTCATCGGAAAACTTGATTTTTATCTATCCTAGTTTGCCACTAGGATGCCTCTTAAGATTTTTTACAGGATCTCAGTAGGCGATGGGGTCAGGCGGGATTCCTGGCCGTAAGGAGGATTATGAGTTTGGACGGGCTGGTCAGAACCGCGTGGTTAATTCCCCTCTATGCGCTAGTGGCGTGGCTGGGGGCGTTGATTTGGTCCCCTGGGATCACCCGGCGCACCGGCCCCCGACCGGCGGGCTATCTAAATGCGCTGCTGACCTTGGTGGCGTTCTTGCACAGTGTGGGGGCGCTGGTGGCGATTTGGGATCAGCCGGCGCAGGTGATTCGGCTGCCCTGGCTGCAGGTAGGGGATCTGGTGTTGGAGCTGCCGCTGCAGGTTTCATCGCTAACGCTGGGGGCCTGCGCCGTGGTGACGGGGCTAAACCTGGCGGCCCAGATCTACGGCTTTGGCTACATGGAAATGGACTGGGGCTGGGCGCGGTTCTTCTCGCTGCTGGGCCTGTTTGAGGGGGGGATGTGCGCTCTGGCTCTGTGCGACTCTTTGTTTTTCAGCTACGTCATCCTGGAGATTTTGACTCTGGGCACCTACCTATTGGTGGGCTTTTGGTATAACCAGCCGCTGGTGGTCACCGGGGCGCGAGATGCTTTCTTAACCAAGCGCATCGGCGACCTCTTGCTCTTGATGGGGGTTATTGCCATTTATCCCCTGACGGGATCCTGGGAGTTTGAGGACTTGACGGCTTGGGCAAAGTCGGTGCAAGCAGGAGCTATCTCTGTGGATCCGAACTTGATCGCCTTGGTGGGGCTGGGGTTGCTGGCCGGCCCTGTGGGCAAGTGTGCCCAGTTCCCTCTGCATCTGTGGCTGGATGAGGCGATGGAGGGGCCGATCCCTGCCACAATCTTGCGCAACGCCGTGGTGGTGGGCACAGGGGCCTGGGTGTTGATCCGCCTGCAGCCGCTCTATGCTCTTTCCCCAACGGTGTTGCGGCTGATGCTGGTGATCGGGGGGCTGACGGCAGTGGGGGGATCCCTGGTGGCCCTGGCCCAAATTGATGCCAAGCGGGCCTTGTCCTACCTGGTGAGCGCCTACATGGGCTTGATCTTTGTAGCGGTGGGCACAGGACACACGCAACAGGCCTACCAACTGCTGCTCACCTATGCGCCGGCGATGGCCTTGCTGGTGATGGCGCTGGGCATGGTGATCTGGAACAGCATTACCCAGGATCTGCGCTATCTGGGGGGCTTGTGGTCGCGGCGGCCCATTTCCGGCCTGTGCTTTTTGACGGGGATGGCCGGCATGGTGGCCCTGCCGCCTTTCGGCTCCTTCTGGGTGCTGACGGATCTGTGGCAGCAGTTGGCGCAATCGGGGCAGGGGCTGTGGGCGGCAGTGGTGCTGGTCACCAACGCGGTAACGGCGCTGGGGCTGACGCGGGTATTCGGCCTGGTTTGGGGAGGCAAGCCGCAGCAGATGAGCGAGCGCTCCCCAGAGGTGCACTGGCCGATGATGTTGCCCAGCACGGCCATGATGGGGGTGACGCTGCATGTGCCGATGATTCTGGCGGCCTTGGATCTCTTGCCGGCTCTGCAGGGGATCCCGATTGCGGTGATGGCCGGATCCAGCTTGGCGGGCATCGCGTTGGGAGCCTGGCTGTACCTGCCGCGGGGGCGGCGGCCAGTGGACTGGGCTTTCTTGGCCGACTGGCAGGATCTGCTGGCCAACGACTTCTACACCCCCAAGCTCTACCGCGCCAGCGTGGTGTTTGTGGTGCGCATCATTTCTGAGGTTACGGCCCTCTTTGACCGCTACGTGGTGGACGGCGTGGTGAATTTGACCAGCTTAGTTGTGCTGGCAGGAGGTCAGGTTTTGAAATACACCACCTCCGGCCAGTTGCAGGCCTATGTGCTGACGATTGTGGTGGGGGTGGCCCTGCTGGGCTGGCTAATTCTCTAGGCAGAGGGGGACGGAGTCCTTAAGAAAGAGGGAAAAGACCATGCTGAGTGCCTTGATTGTGTTGCCGATTTTGGGATCCCTGCTGCTGTTCCTGGGCTTGGGAGGGCGCAAGCTGGCGGTGGTCTTGGCCGGGATCCCGTTGGCCATCTCGCTATTTCTGTTTACCCGCTTCGACGTGCAGGCGACCGGCTTTCAGTGGGAGCAGCGGTGGGATTGGATCCCGCAAATCGGGCTGAGCTACTCCCTGGGCTTGGACGGGCTGGCTTTGTTGATGGTGGCCCTGAACGGGCTGCTCACTCTCATCGCCATTTTGACGGCTGAGCCGGAGACCAAGCGGCCCAATCTCTTTTACGGCTGCATTCTGCTGATGAGTGGGTCGGTCAACGGGGCTTTTGCCGCCCAGAACCTGCTGTTGTTTTTCCTCTTTTACGAGCTGGTGCTGATCCCGATCTACTTGCTCATTTCCATCTGGGGCAGCCCCAAGCGGGATTATGCCGCCATCAAGTTTTTGATCTACACCGCTGTTTCCGCCGTCTTCCTGTTGGGGGCGTTTCTGGCCGTCTACTGGCTGGGGGATCCCCATACTTTTGAGCTGGCCGAGATTCGCATCAGCTCCCTGGGCCCCGCTGCCCAAACCCTGGCCCTGTTGGCTTTGATTGTGGCCTTTGGCATCAAGATGCCGCTGGTGCCCTTCCACACCTGGCTGCCCGACGCCTACGGCGAGTCTTCCCCGCCGGTGGCGGTGCTGCTGGGAGGGGTGCTCTCCAAGTTGGGCACCTATGGTCTGTTTCGCTTTGGGCTGCAGGTGTTTCCCCAGGCTTGGGCCGATCTGAGTGGGCTGCTGGCCTGGTGGGGGGCTATTGCTGTGCTGTCGGGGGCTTTGGCGGCCATCGCCCAAAAAGACATCAAGCGCATGGTGGCCTACAGCTCCATCGGCCATATGGGCTACATCCTGCTGGGTATGGCGGCGGCCACGCCGATTAGCCTGACGGGGGCGATGGTGCAGATGGTCTCCCACGGCCTGATTCTGGCGCTGCTGTTTGATCTGGTGGGCCTGGTGGAGCGCAAGGTGGGAACGCGGGATCTGAACGTGCTCAACGGCCTGCTCAATCCTCTGCGCGGCCTGCCCACCGTGAGCGCCCTGTTGATCTTGGGCGGCATGGCCAGCGCCGGGATCCCGGGCTTGGTGGGCTTTGTGGCCGAGTTTTTGATCTTCCAGGGCAGCTACCAAGATTTTCCGTTGCCCACGTTGCTCAGCATCTGCGGCACCGGCTTGACGGCGGTGTATTTTGTGATTTTGCTCAACCGCACCTGCTTCGGCAAATTGGACAACCGCACCGCCTACTACCCCCGGGTGCAAGGTTGGGAGCGGATCCCGGGCTTTCTTTTAACTGCCTTGATCGTCTGGTTTGGGATCCAGCCCATGAACCTGGTGAAATGGCCCCAAACCTTGGCCTTTACTCTATCCACCCAGGTGGCTCAAGCCCAGACGCTTGTCATCGCGGAAGCCGAACATTCTTCTCCCTCCAGTTTGCTGCAGGGATCCCTGATGGACAACGCAAGCTCATGACTTTCTCCCCTAGCCGAAGGCAGTGAAGAGTTGGAGACTTTTTCCATGACGACGACCCTGGTTACGCCCAAGCTCCCCCCTTCCACCCATCCCTTTGCCGAGGTGGTGCATCGCCTCGAGGCAGGGGGATCGATGCTGCCGGATACGCCGGAAAACCTGATGCAAATTATCGGCCTCTACAAAGCCTATGCGGTGCCGATGGACTTTTACTGGCGCGATCTGCTCTACATTGCCGAGCAGGTGTTTGTGGATCCCTTGCCCTTTTTTAAGTTCATCATTCCCGAAGAATATTTGAAGCTGGCCAACCACTACGCGGGGGATAATGCCGATTTGCGCATTTGGCGCGGCCCCGCTACGGCCCACCCGGAACTGCTGGAGTTCATGGAAAAAGGGGAGCTCAAGCGCAAGCTGCCGCGGATTTTGCATCACCTTTGGCATGACCGCATCAACATGGAATTTGCCGAAGAATGTATGCGGGCCATGCTCTGGCACCGGGATATGGGAGGCCTGCTGGATCCCTATATGGATTCGGAAGAATACAAGCAAAATGCCGACCGCGCCATCCGCGCCTACTGCCAGGGCAACCCCCTTTTGACCGGCCTGTACAAGCTCTTTCCAGACATGTTTCTGGAACTCTGCCGCCAGGCCACCATGTATTCGTTGCTGGGCCTGTTTTGGGAGGTGATGGCCCCCGTCTTTTTTGAGATGAGCGATCTCTACGACGAGGGCAAAATCACCAGCGTGCCGGAGGCGATGAACTTTTTGGTTAACGGGATCTTCGCCGTTGCCGGGCGGCCCATTTATCACCGGGTGCGCATTCGAGGAGAGTGGTACGACATTGTGCCCAAATCCAAAGGATTCACTTGGCTATACGAGGCGGCTTTCCCCTATGTGGAAGCGGTGTTTTATCGCACCTCTCCCTTCCGCGGCACCAAGTCCTACAACGCCCAAGCCAACGAAGTTCCCACCAACCAATTGGATTTCCACTACGGGGTTCTCTACGCCGATAAGTTTCCGGTGGGCAGTGCCGGGATCCCGCCGACCCTTTTGCACCAGGATATGTACCACTTTTTGCCCCAGTATTTGGTGGAGTATTACCGCAAGCATTGCCGTGGTGAAGACGACATGCTGATCCAGCTTGGGATCAGCTTCCAGCGCTCCATGTACAACGTTACTTCAGCCGTGATCCAGGCGGGGAGAGCCGCTTTCTTGTATCCTCTGGACGATCCCAACCCGCGGCATTTGATGATGAACCGCCGTTATTTTGAGGGACAGCTCAATCGCTTCACCCGACCGGAATACGGCATCCGCGAGGCAGCCCGCCTCTCCTATATTCAGGATCAAAACTACCGCTAGTTGAGGACAATTACGCCGATTTCAGGTGGTCGGTTTTGGCTTTCCCTTTTCCCGATCCTGCTTGGACCCAACTGCTCTTCTGAACCTGCCGTCCAGACCTTTATTCCCACTTCAGCAAAACAAGGATCTTGGCCATGCCTGATATTGTCGATATTGCAGTTTCTGCTGAGGGTTTTTCCACCTTGGTTACAGCCGTGAAGGCGGCAAACTTGGTGGATACTTTGAAAGGCCCTGGCCCTTTCACTGTTTTTGCGCCCACCGATGCGGCTTTTGCCAAGTTGCCCCCCGGCACCATCACCACCCTAGTGCAAAACATCCCCCAATTGACTCGCATTTTGTGTTACCACGTGGTGCCCGGTCGCCTGAAAAAGGCGGATTTGGCCAAGTACCAGCGTGTAGGCTCGGTAGAGGGATCCCCCATCGATTTGTTTATCGAGGGGGACGTGTTTGAGGTGAACAATGCCACCGTTATCCAGGCGGATATCGAGGCGGACAACGGCATCATTCACGTCATCGACACCGTGATCCTGATGCGCCCCCACTGGTTCTGGCCGATCATGCTCTCGGGAGAAACAGGGAAAAGCGAGGGCCAAAGCTTGGCTAGCGACCGCAGAGTCGATACACCGGCAAGGTGAAATGAAAACTGCTGCCCTTGCCCAGGATCGATTCCACCCAAATCTGGCCATAGTGGGCGCGCACGATGCGACGGCAAAGGGAAAGGCCAATGCCATAGCCTTCCTGCTGTTGGTCGCGGGATAGGCGCACCGCATCGGAGAAGATGTTCTCTTGCTCGGCTTCCGGGATCCCAGGGCCGGTGTCGCTGACGGTCACCTGTACCTTTTGGCTGGTGCGGTGGAGGATGTTGAGGCGGATGGATCCCCCGGCGGGAGTGTACTTGATGGCATTGTCCAACAGGTTGAAAATAACCTGGCGGATCTTGTCGGGATCCACGTGAACTGTGGGCAGATCCACCGGAATATCGGCTTGAAACTGCAATTGCTTGGCTTGGATGCGAGGCAGTAGCTCCTCGATCACTGGCTGGCATAGGCTGGCCAACTGAGTTTCCACGGCTCGAATCCGCAGCTCCGAGGCACTGCCACGGGCCGACTCGAGAATATCGGTGATCATGCTGTCCATCTTGCGCAATTGCTGGCGGGCATGCTCGAACAACTGCCGCTCCACCGCCTTGTCCAGGGATCCTTCTCGCCCTTGCTGTAGGGTTTCGACCGCCAGGGCTGTAGCCGTCAGGGGGCTGCGCAAATCGTGCACCAGCATGGCCAGAACGCGGTCTTTGAAGTCCAACTGCTCCCGCAGTTGGGCGCGCTCCTGGCGCAGCGAAAACACCTCTTCCGACATTTGCAACAACGCCTCGGTGGTCGGGGGAGGAGCAGGATCTTGACCCGCCTCTTCCTGGTAGGAAACCAAAGCCGCCTGACCCTGCCAGCGGGGCCACCACACTTCCAACTGCGTCGCCAGATCTTCGCCCGCCAAGACCTGAGCCGGCAGGGGTTCTGCTTTCACCAAGGCTGGCGTCACCACCAACTTGTAGTGCTCTGCTAGGTAGGGGTGCTCCTCCAGCGGTACCACCTTCAGATGGGCAGGATGCTGGCCCGGCAGCCCCTGGATGTGCCGACGCAATTGCTCCGCCAGTTCCTCGATATTGGCTCGACCCTGAGCAAACAACAGCAGGCGAATGCCAGAACGGGTGGAGGTGCGATCTAGCGAAGTTTGCATAGGCAAAAGTCCCAAGGGCCAAAGATGAGGTCTGCAGCAGCAGAGGTTGCCGCCAACGAAACCCGGCTCCCTCGCTGCCCGTCCTTTACCTTCCTAACACTTAACTTTGGGAAAAGTTTAGGAGGGAACATCAAAGGCAGTGAAACTCAGTGAAACAGATACGCCAGCCCTACCAACACTGCCAGCAACCCCGCTGTTGTCAGAGTGAAGTGCAGGAGGGAGGTTTTGCCTTTACGCACCATGTTGCGCATGGCCAGGCGGGTATAGCTCACCTGAGGCGAGGATCCCTTCTCAACAGGGGTGGAGCTGACAGGAGAGGGCTGCGACATCGGGATGGCCGGAACAAAAGCTGAACACTACCTTTAACCTAGCCCAATCCACCCCTCTTGATAAATACCCCCTGCCCCCCAGGGCGCTGGCTCAGTCAAACCGGCAAGGGATCCGCAGGCACTGCTGCAACAGCTCCTGGTAATCCCGTCCGTCCATGAGAAAAGCCCCAAAGCGAGCCAGGTGCGGGTTCATCAACTGGGCGTCAAAAAGGCGAAAGCCCCGCTCCCGCAGGTGTTCCACCAGCTTGACCAGCGCCACCTTCGAAGCGTTGGGAATGCGGTAAAACATCGATTCGCCGATAAAGGCCGCCCCCAAAGCAATGCCCAGGATCCCGCCTGCTAGGGTGTCTCCCTGCCAGGTTTCAAAGCTGTGGGCAAACCCCGCTTGGTGCAGGGCAAGGTAGATCTGCTTTAATTCCGAGCTAATCCAAGTTTGGGGGCGAGCGGCACAGCCCTCCACCACTTGCTCAAAAGCGCCGTTGATCCGCACCTGAAAGCAACTGCCGCGCACCAAAGGCCGCAGCGAACGGGGACAGTGAAACCGCTCGTCCAAAGGGATCAGCGCGTGCTGCTCGGTGCCATACCAGGCCAGGGATCCGGTTTCTTCGTCCGCCATGAGGAAGTAGCCCTGGGCATATCCGGTCAGAATAGCGCCTATATCTACCTGCATGCTGTCTCTGCGCCTCTCAAGATTGCCATTCCGGCGAGAGGCTGGCAAAGTCTCCCGCATCGACCTTGGGGTGACAATCCACACAGCCGCTCACCCGCACTGGGTTGGGAAAGTCTACTTGCGGGTGCAAAGCGCGGAAGTAGCGAGACTCGGCCAGGCGATAGGGCACCGGTTCCCCTTGGCGCAGGGGACGGGAATTAGGCCGCAAATAGCCCCAAGCCAGTTGTAAAGCCACGCCGGTCAGGGGCTGGATCTGCTGGCCGTAGTGGTTGGGATCCTGTAGCAGCCGTCGCCAGGTTTCGGTGGGCAACACCTGAGCGGGCAGCGCCACATGGCAAGTGCCGCAACTGCGCACGTATTGGGCCTGCTCCAACTGGGCCTGGGTGAGGCTTTGCTGCGCTTGCGTCAGGGATCCCATCAATCCGACCAGAAGGACGATCAGGCCAAAAAGCCAAAATCGCCGCTGTCGCTTTCTCAAGGGAGCCATGCTCTCACACCAAGGTCAATGCTTTCCCAATTTAGACCAGCCCGCGAAAGATCCAGGCCCAGTTCCTGGAATTGGCTTGGCCTATCTTTGCAGAAACTCCAGAAAATCCCGCCACCAATTGCAGATCCCTTGCCACATCCGCAGCATTTCTTGGCGTATCTCTCCCGTTTCCTCCTGCAGCTAAGCCGGGCGGAGCTCGATAGCACCGCTGCGCCTGTCAAAGCGAGCCAGAGCTCCTCGGGGAGCCAGCATCAGTTTCTGCGATCAGCACCTCGTGCTTTTGCACAATTCAGTTCAGCGCTTTCAGCTCCTTGCCCAGGGTTTGAGCGGTGCTGGACAGGCTGGATAGCATCAGTGGCAGCCTAGTTTTTGGACTCTCTCTCCGACAAGAGCAGGTCGCAGCCAAATCCGGCTGGGTCTAAAATAGCGGGGCTGCGGACTCTCCCTCGAGTTTTTCGTATGGACTTGCCTAACCTCCTCTGGCCAGACCCCGGCGAGATCCCGGCTCCTCCCCAGCCGGGGATCCTGGGCATCTTGGCTTCCGGCAACGGCAGCAACTTCGAGGCCATCGCCCAAGCCATCGATGCTGGCGAGCTACGGGCGCAAATTGCCGTCGTGATCACCAACAATCCAGACGCCTACGTGCGGCAGCGGGCGCGGCGAAGAGGGATCCCTTGTATTCTGCTCAACCATCGGCACTATGCCAGCCGGGAGGCGCTGGACGCGGCCATCTTGCAAGTGCTCCAGGAGTATCAGGTGGAGTGGGTGATCATGGCCGGCTGGATGCGTTTGGTGACCCAAGTGTTGCTGTCTGCCTATCCGGAGCGGGTTTTAAACCTCCACCCCAGCCTCTTGCCCAGCTTCAAGGGCCTGCGGGCGGTGGAGCAGGCGCTGGAGTACGGCGTGAAAATCACCGGCTGCACCGTCCACCGGGTCACGTTGGAAATGGATAGCGGCCCCATTGTGGCGCAAGCAGCCGTACCGGTTTTGCCGGAAGATACGGTGGAATCCCTTTACCGGCGCATCCAGGCCCAGGAACACCGCCTCTACCCGCTGGCCATCCGCCTCTGTTTGGCCGAGGGATCCCGCCTCCCCAAGTTCTCGGAGAAGCTGCACAATTGAGGGTGAGCCCGCCGCTGGCGCCCCCTATGGCCGAAATCTCGCCGTTGCTCGTTTTCGACAGCTCTGCGATCCTGGCCGGTCGCCCGGCTCTGTGGCAGGAATGGGCCCGTTTTGGGGTGTGTGTGCTGCCCCAGGCGGTGATGGCGGAGCTAGAACGCCTAACCCGACAGGCCATCGACCCCCAAGAAGAATCGACAGCGCGCGCCTTCTTGCGCCACTGGCCCCGTTTGGGATTTGCCGTCTCAGAAGCCCGCGCCCTGGTGGGTGAAGTCAACGCCGGCGAGCAGTCGCTGCGAGTCCGCCTAGAGCAGGCCATTGCCGAGTGTGCCTATGCCCTGGCCCAACAGCAGCCGGGATCCCTGGTGGTGGTGGTGAGCAACGACCGACCCTTGGTCGAGCGAGTGCAGGGGCTGGGCCTTGCCAACCTCTGTGCCATCTCTCTGGCCGAGCTCAACCGGTGGATGCGCCAGCGCCCCCAGGCTGTGGCTATGGCTTGGAAGCGGCTGCCAGGGCCTCCCATTCCCGCTGCTCCGTTGCCCCCCTCCCCAACTTCTGCAAAACCACCCTCCCCCGCTCAAAAGGGCTCCCGACCTGTTCAACGGAGATCTCAGGTTGGATTCGCCTGGAAAAGCGTGCAAAACTCCCTGGCGCTGCTGCTGGCTTTGGCTTTCTTCTCGGCAGCAGGGTTGCTGGCCTGGCGTTTGTTGGATCCCACGGGGAGCGAAGGGATCTGGCGGCGGCTGCCCCTGTCTCGGACCCTTGGCTGCGCGATCTCTAGCCGCTTTGGCCGAAAGAGCCCCCGCAGACCTATGCTAGGATGAGGGCTTGCTGAAAACCCGGATCCCGCCCCATGACGGAAACGGCTGACCTTTGGCCCCAGCTTTTGGGACAGTTGCTGGAGCGGCAATCTCTGAGCGAAGCCCAAGCCGAACAGTTGATGAACGGCTGGCTGCACAACCAAGTGCCGGATGTGGTGTCGGGAGCGATTTTGGCGGCCCTGCAAGCCAAGGGGGTCAGCGCCAGTGAACTGGCCGGCATGGCGCGGGTGCTGCAGCGAGCTTCCCTGGGATCCCCCCTGGATCTGCCCCTGTTGGTGGATACTTGCGGCACCGGGGGAGATGGGGCCGGCACGTTTAACATTTCCACTGCCGTGGCCTTCGTGGTCAGCGCTGCCGGGATCCCAGTCGTGAAGCACGGCAACCGCTCTGCTTCTGGCAAGGTTGGCTCGGCGGACGTGCTGGAGGCGTTGGGGGTGAACCTGAGCGCTGAGCCAGAGCAAGTGCGGGCGGCGGTGGCGGAAGTGGGCATCACCTTTCTCTTTGCCCCCCACTGGCACCCGGCCATGCGGGCGGTGATCCCCTACCGCCGCGCCCTTAAAGTTCGCACTGTCTTTAATCTCTTGGGGCCCCTGGTCAATCCCCTCTATCCCAACCGCCAGGTGATCGGGGTTTATGCCCCGGAGCTGGTGCCGGTGATGGCCGAGGCCTTGCGTCTGTTGGGGCGGGAAAGGGCCGTGGTGTTGCACAGCCGCGAAGGTCTGGACGAGGCCGGGTTGGATCAGCCCACCGATCTGGGCATCCTTTCCGGTGGGCTGGTACGAACAGAAGTTTTGAACCCGCGAGATTACGATCTTACGCCCGCACCTGTCCAGGCCCTCCAGGGGGGGAACTTGGCGGAAAATGCCGCCATCCTCGCCCAAGTTCTCCAAGGATCCGGAGCGCCTGCCCAGCGGGATGTGGTGGCCCTCAATGCCGCTTTGGCCCTGCAGGTGGCCGGAGCCGTTCCCGATTGGGGATCCGGAATTGCCCAAGCGCGGGAGATCCTTGCCAGCGGCGCTGCCTGGGATCGCCTGCAAAAGCTGGTCAATTTTCTGGCTTCGTGACGTACTCCCGCACTCATGCTGACGCATAGAGTGCGGGCTTCCCAGTGA
>NZ_JANSHO010000021.1:0-21001 GCF_047502635.1 Synechococcus sp. RC10B2 | reverse complement strand
AATCCATCCTCCTTCCGAAGTTGGTTTGCTAAGTGCTGCTATTGTACCCCTTGAGTCCTTAACAGGCTGTACCCTGTGGCCATCTGTTTTGAGCTTGGCTGTGAGCACCTCATCACCTTCTATAATGAGAGATGCCCACAGCCGCAAAGAAAAACTTATTTTTCTCAGCTATTCGAAAAATCGAATATTAGAGAAGAGGAAAAGTTGAGGGGATGAACTTTTTTGGCCATCCTGCTCTTCCCAAATTCTTCTCTCAACCAGAATCCAATACCGACCTATTTTTTGATAACGATCTTCGTAGATCATCTTTGCTTGAGTTTTTTCTCCAGTTCCTGGGCTACAATACTCAGCAGTGTAGTGAGTGGGTAGGTAGCCCTCACCTGTATCGTAAAACTCTTGAACTGAGACTGTAATTGTCCGATTGGCAAGATGGCGATGTACCATTTGAATGTGCTTGCCCTGAACCCAGTACCTATCGGTAGAAGATAAGCCCGAAACAAGAACTTCAGTGATGTCTGAATTTTGTGGCTCTCCATAGGCAAAGGTGTGGCCACCGTGTTCCTCGTCGAAGGAATGACGAACGCGATGCACCATGACTTCCCACATCTGTTCCCGTATTTTCTGGCGGATCTCCTCGTCCTCGACGCCGGCAACATCGATCTTCATGTTGCGGTCAATACTCACAACTCCTGAGAAGGAGAGGCTGCTGTCACCTTCTTTGGGAAAGTAGGTTATCTCAGCTCGGTAGCCAGGAAAGTCTTTGTCCCAGGTGTAGCGATTCTCAAAAGCCTCCTTGAATAGCTCTCGGGCCGGAGCTTGCTGTGCTGCCATAATCTCCTCCTTAATGAGAAATTTTACTATTTAAATCCTAGTAGAGGCTGATGGCTGGCCTTGGGATTTTAAGGTTTCCTTATGACTGGCCACCCGCTCAGCTCTCTTGTTCTCGAAGTTTCTCGAAGTTCTTGGCGGTTACCGATGGGCAGGAAGGCGGAACCTCAATCCTTCACTTGGCCTGAGGGGAGCCTTGAAGTTAATGAAAACCATTGGCAAGGCGCTGTCCACTGGCAACAGAGGGAGAGAGCTAAGCTAAAGCTCGGCGCTGTTGGCCTTTTGGCGACAAGCTGGCAGGAAGAGAGTCTGCTTTCTCAACTCACTCCATGTCCAAAATCCAACCCCTGAACCCAGAGCGGATCGCCCAGATGGCCGCGGGAGAGGTGATCGACTCGCTGGGGGCTGCTCTGCGAGAATTGCTGGAAAATGCCCTCGATGCTCAGGCCACCCGCATTCAGGTGGAGATCTGGCCCAGCCGCTGGCAGGTGCGGGTGGCCGATAACGGCCAAGGGATCCCCGCTTCGGAGCTGGAGCAGGTGGCCCGTCGCCACACCACCAGCAAGTTGGACGGTTGCAGCCTGGGGTTTCGGGGCGAAGCCTTGCACAGCCTGGCCCGGCTGGGATCCCTGACCATTCAGACCCGCCACGCTGACGATGCCCACGGCTGGCTGGCCACCTACGACCGCCAAGGGGAGCTGGCCCACCAGCAGCCGGCAGCCACTGCCTTGGGAACGGTGGTGACGGTGGCGGATTTGTTTGCCGATTGGCCCTTGCGCCGCTGCTCCCTGCCCCAGACTCGCCCGCTCTTGACGCTGGTGCAGAATGCGGCCTTGGCCCATCCTTGGGTCAGTTGGCAGGTGCGCCAGGAGGGGCAACTGTTGCTCAGCCTGTGGCCAGGCCAGTCTCTGCAAGATCTGCTGCTACAAGTGTTGCCGCAGGTGGATCTTTCGGATCTGCGCTATCAGCGGATCCAGGAGGGGGATAGCGATTGGGAAGTGGTGCTGGGCCTGCCGGATCGCCTGCATCGCCCCCGCCCCGATTGGATCCGCGTGGCCGTCAACGGGCGCTTTGTGCAGATGCCGGAGTGGCAACGGCTGATCCAGTCAGTCTTTCAGCACACCTTGCCTCGCCACCGCTACCCGCTGGTGGTGGTGCATCTGCGCTTGCCACCTGAGCAGGTGGACTGGAATCGCCATCCTGCTAAGAGTGAGCTCTATCTACAGGATCCGGAGATCCGACAGGAGCAATTGCGCCAGCACTTGCACGCTCTTCTGCAATCGGGATCGGAGCAAGCCAGCCGCCGCTCGCTGCATCTCATCCGGGCTAGCGAGGCCAAGTCGGTCTACAGGGTTACCTCAAGTCCCAAAAGCCCAGATCCAGCTCCCTCTGGCCAGCCGTCTACCCCCCTACCTCCTCTAAAGGCCCTAGCCCAGCTCTACCGCACCTACATCCTGGCGGAGCACCCTCAGGGGCTGTGGCTGGTGGAACAGCACCTGGCCCACGAGCGGGTGCGCTACGAGTACATCCAACGGCATTGGCAGCCGGTGGAGCTGCAGACGCCGGTCATGCTGGAGGGATTATCCTCCCAAGCGGTGGAGCAGTTGGAGCAGTTGGGCCTGGAGCCGGAGCCTTTTGGCCCCAACACCTATCTGATGCGCCGCCTGCCGCTGGCCTTGTGGTCGGAAGATCCGGAGGAGGTGCAGGGATCCCTCCGAGAATTGAGCCGCTGCGCTGACCTGGAAGCGGCCCAGGTGGCGGTGGCCTGTCGTGGCGCCCTGCGCAACGGGATCCCCCTGACCCTGGAGCAGATGCAACAGTTGCTGGAAGCCTGGCAGCGCACCGCCAATCCCCACACCTGTCCCCATGGCCGGCCAGTGTATCTGGCTCTGGCCGAAAAAGATCTGGCCCGCTACTTTCGTCGCCGCTGGGGGATCTGCGACCGGCCCATCTCTGACCCCAAGCTGGGATCCTGGTGGGAGCTGGAGCCGCTGGGGGATAGGTTTGCTGCCCAAGTGCGGCGCTCGAGCAGCGCTTCTGCGCCGGATCCCAAGGACGAGACCCGCTCCGCCCCACTATAATCGGGGGTGTCCAACTGCTGAACCCCCCATGGCCTCTTATCTCAAACTCAAAGCCCAAGAAGAGACCTGGCTACAGCGCCATGCTCGCCCGATCTTGGCAACCTTGGCGGGCTTGGGATCCCTGTTGACGGCCTACCTTACCTACACCAAGCTGACCGATCAACCTGCCGCTTTCTGCACAGGAGATGGGGGGTGTGACCTGGTGCTCTCCAGCCGTTGGGCAGAGTTTTTGGGGATCCCGACGGCAACAGTTGGCCTACTGGGGTTTCTGGCCGTTTTGGCCTTGGCGGTTTTGCCGGATGGCATCCCGCTGGTGAAGCGGTGGCGCTGGCCGGCCCTGTTTGGCCTGGTTTCCGCCATGACCGCCTTCGAGATGTACATGCTTTACCTGATGGTGGCGGTGCTGCGGCAGTTTTGTCTGTATTGCACCACCGCCATAGTCTTGGTGGCGGGGCTGTGGGCGGTAACCCTGCTGGGCCACCGCTGGCTGGATTGGGGCAAGCTGGCCTTCAGCTATATTCTCGTAAGCTTTCTCACCTTGGTGGCCACCATTGGGGTGTATGCCAACCAAGTTCCCCCACCCAGCCCCCTGGCGGCAGGGTTGGCGGCCCACCTGCGGCAGATCGGCGGCACCATGTACGGGGCCTATTGGTGCCCCCATTGTCAGGAGCAGAAGGAGCTGTTTGGGTCGGCTTTTGAACAGGTGCCCTACGTGGAATGCTCCCCCAACGGCCCCGGTACGCCCCAAGCCCAAGAATGCACAGAAGCGGGGATCACCAGCTATCCCACCTGGATTATCAACGGCCGCACCTACGTGGGGCTGCGCTCGCTGGAAGCCTTGGCGGCAGCTTCTGGCTACTCCTTTGAGCCCGGCGAAGGACAGTAGTTCTCCGGCGGCGGTGGCAAGAAAAGATGTACGCGGTTGCGCCCCGCCTGCTTGGCCTGGTAGAGGGCCTCATCTGCCTTCTGGAGAGCGGCCTCAGGTGCTAGGGGGCCATCTTCGCTGAGGACGATCCCGCCAATGCTGATGGTGACAGGCAGGCTGCGCTGGGGCGCAACCTCAATTGGCCGGCTGGCGATGGCCCGGCGCAGAGACTCGGCGTAGCGGTGGCAGCGGGCGGGGTTGAGCCCAGGGGTGACGCAGACAAATTCTTCGCCGCCGTAGCGGTAGAGCAGGCTGGAGGGGCGCAGTTGATTGTGCAGCCGCCCAACGATGGCCTGCAACACGCAGTCGCCGATATAGTGGCCGTAGGTGTCGTTAACCTGCTTGAAGTAATCCACATCCATCATCAGCAGGCAGAGATAGCGATAGCGGGCTTGCTCACGCGGCCCCACCTGTTTGAGCAAATGTGGCAACGCCTGGTCGAGGGCGCGGCGGTTCAAGGCACCGGTCAAGGGATCCGTCAAAGACAGAGACTCCAACAGCTCGTTGCGGGCCCGCAGTTGCCGGTTGGCCTGAGCCAAAGCTTGGGTAAGCCGCTGCAGGCGCAGCCCCGCCCGCACCCGTGCCCGCAGCTCCTCAGGATCGATCGGCTTGGCGATAAACTCATCTGCCCCTGCATCCAGTCCCTGCACCCGATCCTCAACTTCGGAGCGGGCGCTGAGCAAGATGAAATAGATGAACTGTCCGGCGGGCAAGTTTTTTAGACGGCGACACAACTCCACTCCAGACAAACCCGGCATGACCCAGTCGCAGATGATCAAATCCGGCCATTCGCTTTCATCCAGGGTCTGCAGGTGCTCCCAGGCCAACTGGCCGCTTTCCCAGCTTTCCACCCGGTAGTTGGAGCTTTTGAGGACTTCGCCGATGTAACGACGGTTCACCGGGTCATCGTCGATGACCCAAATGCAGGGAACCTGAGCCGGCACCTGGCTCCACGAAACTTCCTCCAAGGGCAAGGACTCCGCCCCGCCAACGCGAGCAGAAGGCAGGCTGGAGGAAGACCCCCAGCCTTCGAGTTCAGCTGACAACATCAAAAGAAAGCTAGAAAGCTCTGATACGGTGAATAATGCCGATCCTATCCCCAAAGGCTAGCTGCAGCTAGAGCTGGGAGTGGCCAGGCAAGCCGGATTGGTGGGCCGTTCGCCCAGGCCAAGGTGCAACGCTTCCACAAACTGTCGCACCCGGATTGGGTCGATGAGGGGAAAGGGATCCGCATAGCCCGCTGGCATGCCGGCGGAACGGGCCGGCCGTTTCAAAGAACTGGCCACAATCACGCCATCCGCGTGGCGGATGAGGTTGCCGATGTTTTCGGCGGTGGCTCCTGAGCCAATCAACAGAGGTACCTGAGGGGCGACTTGGCGGGCCAGCTTCAGATCTTTCAGAAGAGGCGGCTTTCCGGTGGCCCAGCCAGAGAGAACGATGGCATCGGCCAGGCCGCGCTCCACCGTGTCGGCGATGGCCGCCTCCAGGCTGATGGGACTCAGGGGCTGGGCGTGCTTCACCAGCACATCGGCAAAGATCTTGATGTCGGCCCCCAGCTCGCGGCGGTAGCGCAGCAGGCGGTGGGCATTTCCCTCGATGATGCCCTGGTCGGTCACCATCGCCCCGCAGAGGACATTGACCCGGATAAACTGGGCCCCCACACAGGCGGCAATGGCTAGGGCGCTGTAGCCATCGTTGCGCAAGACGTTGATCCCGATGGGCAGGGAAACCAGCATCTTGATCCGCTGCACCACCACGGTCATGGCGCTCACCACCGCCGCATCCACCCGCTCCTTGGCAAAGGGGGCATCGTAAAAGTTCTCGACGAGGATCCCGTCCACGCCTCCTGCCGCCAGGGCGGTAGCGGCCTGTTCTGCCTGCGCGATCACCCACTCCAAGTCCCCTCCCCAACGGGGCGAGGTGGGCAGCGGCAACAGATGAACCACCCCAATAACCGGATGGGGGGTTTTGAAAAGATGTTGCAGCAGAGTCACCGGCAAGTTCCCTCAGGGATCCATAACAATCTTACGCCCGGATTGGATCCCTGTCGGCATTCTCTCCGGGGAGGAAGGGGCGGGATTCCTGGCAGCGGCCAGGCCGCGCAACAGGCGGGGAACTAGGCTTGGCCCTTCATAGACCCAGCCTGTATAGACCTGGAGCAGGCTGGCCCCGGCCTCCAGTTTCTCCATGGCATCGGCCAGGGTGAAGATGCCCCCCACTCCAATAATCGGCAATTGCCCCTGAGTGGCCTGGTGAATGTAGCGGATCACCTGGGTGGAGCGCTGCCGCAGGGGGGCGCCGCTGATGCCGCCGGCTGCCGCGGCGAGGGGCCCCAGCCCTGGCAGGAAGCGGGTTTTCAGGTTGTCGCGGCGCAGGGTAGTGTTGGTGGCTACAAGCCCCGCCAGTCTGTAGGCTTGGGCCAGCTCCAGGATGGCGTCAATTTCTGGCCAATCTAGGTCAGGGGCAATCTTCACCAAAAGGGGCTTCTGTCCGCGATTTTCCCCCTGCAACGTCGCCAGGATGGGCGCCAACTGCTCGGCAGCCTGCAGGGATCGCAATCCCGCTGTGTTGGGGGAGCTGACGTTGACCACAAAATAGTCTCCCAGCTCCCGCAACAGACGAAAGCTGGCCAGGTAGTCAGCCGCCGCCTCCTCCAGGGGGGTGGCCTTCCCTTTGCCCAGGTTGATGCCGATGGGAATGGGACGTTGGCGCAGCCGGCGCAGCCGTTCGGCCAGAGCTGCCGCCCCCTGGTTGTTGAAGCCCATGTGGTTGAGAGCAGCCCGATCCTGGGGCAACTGGAACAGGCGCGGCTTGGGGTTGCCCGGCTGAGGCCCAGGAGTGACGGTGCCCACCTCCACAAAGCCAAAGCCCAAACTGGGCCAGACGCCCACAGCTAGGCCATCCTTGTCAAAGCCTGCGGCCAGGCCAATGGGATTGGGGAAGGTGAGGCCCCAGAGCCGTACTTCCAGCCGCGGATCCCGATAGCAGAACAGGCGCTCCAAAAGAGCCAGGATCCCGGTGGCCTGGGTGGCGTCCAGCCACTCCAAGGCGCGCAAGAGCCCCACCTTAACCGTTTCCGGGTCAGCCCTCAGGCCCGAAAAAATCAAGGGCCGCAGCACATCTCGGTACAGGTTCACAGCAAAGACTCGCTCCCAAGCTGTCACCCCTCTTGTTGATCTTCCCCAAAAAACAGGGGCCTGCAAAAGTCTCCTCTGCAGGCCCCCGCTTTTGAGCTTAGGCGGGAACTGGCCCGGCCAAGCCGAGCACCACCGGCCTAAAGACTCTTAGCCTTCCGGCTCAAACACTTTCAAGTCGACGATCTGCCCGCCCTTGAAGGTCCAGTGGGCAAAGGTTCCGGCCACGTCTCCGTTCTCGTCGAAGTCCAGCGAGCCAGAAGCGCCAGTGTAATTGATGTCTTCCCCTTTCTTCAGCAGCTCCACTGCCTTGGCCCACTCTCCTGGCAGGATCTCGGTGCCGGGGGGATTGGCCACTTGCCGCAGAGCATCGCGGATGGCGGTGCCGTCGGCGCTGCCGGCCTTTTGAATGGCCAGAGCCAAGACAAAAGCGGCATCGTAGGCCGTGTCGATGTAGGGGGTGGGGGGCAGCTCCCCGTAGGCAGCTTTGTAGGCTTCAGCAAAGATTTGGTAGGCTTTGCTGTCGGTCAGAGCCTGGGGCGAGGTGCCGATGGATCCCTCTAGCTTGTCCGCCCCCACCTGGGTGGCCAGATCGGGAGAGCGCATGCCATCTGTGAAGACAAAGCGGTCAAATAGCCCCCCTTCCAAAGCCTGCCGCAGGATGATCGCGCCGTTTTCGGGATACCCGATCAGCACCAGCGCCTGGGGATCCCCTTCCTTGAGCTGATCCAGCTCGCCGCGGTAGGAGGCTTGGCCGGGTTCGTAGGGAACCGACTTGGTAATGGTGCCGCCCCGCTTTTCAAAGGCGGCCTTGAAGCTGTCGGCCAGCCCCTTGCCGTAGTCGTTATTGATGTAGATGATGGCCAGGCGCTCCAGGTTTTCTTCGCGGGTAATTTGCGCCAGGGCTACCCCTTGGAAGGCATCGGAGGGAACGGTGCGGAACAAGAAACCATTGTCGTCCAGGGTGGTGATGGTGGGAGCGGTGGAAGCTGGCGAAATTTGCGGAATCTTGCTGGGAACCGTGACTGTCGTGGCCACCGGAATGGTAACGCCACTGCCCAAAGCGCCAACAATGGCGGCCACCTTCTCCACGTTCACTAGCCGCTTGGCCGCATCAATAGCCGGCTGGGCTGAGGTTTGGTCATCCGCCTCCACCACTTGGATTGGGGATCCGAGGACGCCGCCAGCGGCGTTAATCTGATCCAGAGCCAGCTTGATGCCCTTGAGGCAGTTTTCCCCATAGGCCTGCAGGTCGCCCGTCAAAGACAGCAGCGCTCCTATCTTGATCGGGGCTTTGGCTGCTTGCTGAGCTGTGCTTGGCAGCAGGGTGGTGGCCAGTGCTGCTGCTGTCAGGGCTGCCGCCGTCGCGAAGGCCCGCCGGGTCAGTTTGTGCATGGGAGACATAACCAAGAACCTCCAATGAGCTCCAATGAGGGAATAAAACTGCAATTCTCAAAGGTCGATGGTATAGGAGTAGACGTTAGCCCACCTCAAAGGGTTCCCTCCAAGAGCCAACCCAACCCCTGCCAGGGGGCTTCTTGGCAAGCCTATCGGCGAGTTTGGTTAAATAAGCTTCTTTACCCTACGACGAAAGCTCATAAAATAGTGAATCTACTAGGGAATGGAGCTTTCCCAGGGTAGCGGTGTGATCGTTATTGACAACATCTCCAAACAGTTTGGCGGCGTCAATGCCCTAGATCACTGTTCCTTCCGCATCGAAGCTGGCCGGATCACGGGCTTGATTGGCCCCAACGGGGCGGGGAAGACAACTCTTTTCAACATCATTGCCGGGTTTATTCGACCCAGCAGCGGCCGCATCTGGCTGGATGGAGAAGATGTCACCGGCCTGCCTCCCCACCGCTTGTTCCACCGGGGTCTGGTGCGCACCTTTCAGATCCCGCGGGAGTTTGGCCGCATGACCGTTCTAGAAAACTTGATGGTCGTTCCTCCTAAGCAGGCGGGGGAAAACCTGTTCAACGCCTGGTTTCGCTGGCGGCGGGTGCAGCGGCAGGAGCGCCAGCTTCAGGCTCGGGCTGGAGAAGTTTTGGAACGGCTCAACCTCATCCACCTGCGCGATCAACTGGCGGTCAACCTTTCCGGCGGGCAAAAGAAGCTGCTGGAGCTGGGACGCACCCTGATGACCGATGCGCGGGTCATCCTCTTGGACGAGCCGGGGGCTGGGGTCAACCGCACTTTGCTGGCAGACCTGATCCGCTTTATCGAGTACCTTAACCGCGAGCGCGGCTGCACCTTCTGCATCATCGAACACGATTTGGATCTGGTGACCCGCCTCTGCCACCACGTGGTGGTCATGGCGGGGGGGAGGGTGCTGACTCAGGGATCCATGCAGGAGATCAAGCAAAACCCAGCCGTGCGGGAGGCCTATTTGGGATCCATCGCTTTAGCAGATGCCCTCAGCTCGGAACCGGCCTCCACCCTCTCGCCGGAGGGATCCCCGCCATGACTCCTTTGCTCGAGATTCAAGATCTCTATAGCGGCTACCGCGGCGTGGACATCCTCAAAGGGATCCGCCTCAAGGTCAACCCGGGGCAAATCGTGGTGATCATCGGCCCCAACGGGGCGGGCAAATCGACAGTGCTCAAGTCTCTTTTTGGATTGGCCACCATCCGCTCGGGCCGAGTGCTGTTCCAAGGTTCTGACATCACGCATCTTGCTGCCGAGCAACTGGTGCGGCGGGGGATCGGCTTTGTGCCTCAGACCAACAATGTCTTTCCCTCCCTCACCGTCGAGGAAAACCTGGAGATGGGAGCCTTTATCCGGCGCGACGACTACACTGCCCAACTGGAGCGGGTTTACGAGCTGTTTCCGCCGCTAAGGGAAAAGCGAAAGCAAGCGGCGGGATCCCTCTCCGGCGGGCAGCGGCAGATGCTGGCCATGGGGCGGGCGCTGATGGCGGAGCCGCAGCTGTTGGTGTTGGACGAGCCGACAGCCGGCCTGTCGCCGCTGTATGTCGAGCAGACCTTTGCCCTCCTGCAGGAGATCAACCGCCGCGGCGTCAGCATCCTAATGGTCGAGCAAAATGCCAAGCAGGCCTTGGCTATAGCGGACTGGGGCTACGTCCTCTCCATGGGAGAAAACCGCTTTGAGGATACCGGCCCCAACCTATTGCACAACCCCGAGGTGTTGGAGCTATTTTTGGGCGGCTGAGGCCCTCACCCTCGGGGAGAGGGGAGCTAAGCAGAGCCGGCCAGTTGCAGTTGGCGCAGTTGGGCTGCCTGCTTGAGAAGGGCTTCCACAAAGCCCATTGCCTCCTGGGCGGAGTGGCCGGCAGCCAGTTGGGCCAATTCTTCCCGGCGCTCCCCTTCTCTCAGCGAATCCACCCGCACGCAGGTTCGCCCTTCTTGCACCACTTTGTAAACCCGCAGGTGGTGATCGGCTAGGGCGGCAACCAGGGGCTGGTGGGTAACGCAGAGAACTTGGTGGCTACGGGCAATCTGGTGCAGTTTGGCGGCGATGGCCTGCGCTACCTTGCCGGATACGCCAACGTCGATCTCGTCGAAGACCAGAGTAGCCACCGGATCGACGCGGCTGAACACCGCTTTTAAGGCCAGCAGAAAACGGCTCATCTCGCCGCCGGAGGCAATGTCGGCCAGCGGCTGCAGGGGCTCGCCGGGGTTGGGGCTAAACCAAAAGCTCACCTGATCCACCCCTTCGGCGGTGGGGGATCCGGCTTGGATCTGCACCTGGAACTGCACACCGCTCATCCCCAGGGGCCCAAGCTCCTCCACGAGAGCCTTTTCCAGTTGGTGGGCCGCCTGCTGCCGCAGATGCGAGAGCATCTGGCAGTGGCGCTCCAGCTCCTGGGCTGCCTGGTCTAGCCGCGCCTCTAGTTCCTCCAAGTCGGTGCTCTCGTCCCGCAGTTGGGCCAGCTCTGCCTTGAGCCGCTCCGCGTGGGCCATCACCTCGGCCAGGGTGGGGCCGTATTTGCGGCAGGCCTGTCGCAGTTGGGCTAGGCGCCGTTCAATTTTGCTTAGCCGACTGGGATCCGCCTCCAGGGTCTCGCCGTAGCGCAGCAGCTCCCGCCCCGCCTCCTCCACCTGAACGAGGGCGCTGCTGACCATCTCGACTAGGGGAGTTAGGTCGGGATCCCGCTGGGCCATGCTCTGCAGCAGACGCTCGGCTTGGGCCAGGAGATCGGCAATGGCCGGCGAGCCGCTGTCATTTTGGTAGAGCAGTTGGTGAGCGGCATAACTCTGCTGCTGCAGTTCCACGCGGTGGGCCAGGCGCTCCCGCTCCCGCTCCAATTTGGTCAGCTCGTCAGGATCCTCCAGGCGCAGGGCAGCCAGTTCTTGGGCTTGCAACTCTAGGAGATCTAGCCGCTGCAGCCGCAGGTGTTGGTTTTGCTGGCGGGAGGCTATCTCTGCTTTGAGCTGGCTCCAGGTTTGGTAGCAAGCTGCCACCTCTGAACGCAGGCGCAGCAGCTTTTCGCCGCCAAAGGCATCCAGCCAGCGGCGCTGGGTTTGGGGAGACTGGAGTTGGCTTGTCTGGCCCTGGGCGGTGATCTCCACCAGTTGGGAGCGCAGGCTGAGCATCTGAGCCTTGTTCACGAGCACCCCATTGACTCGCAGGCGGCTGCTGAGCTTGCCGTTGCGCATCACCAGCTCGCGGCTGCAGACCAGGCCTTCTTCCAAAGGTTCAATTTGCTCTTGCTCTAGCCAGGCCTCCAGCGCGGCCGTAGGCTGGAAAATGGCTTCCACCAAGCCCCGATCGCTGCCGCTGCGCAGAGCGCGAGCCGGTCCCCCGAGCGCGGCATCGAGGGCATCGAGAATGATAGATTTGCCCGCCCCTGTTTCTCCGGTGAGCACGTTCAGCCCCGCCCGAAAGGGAATCTCCAAGTACTCGATCAGGGCGAAGTTCTCGATCCGCAACAGGCGCAACATAGGGATCCCGTTGGCCTTCCTGTCTTAGGTTAGCCCACCTGCCGACTTAGGCGGAACGGGGGAAGAGCAGCTTCAAGGGGTGGCCTCCGACGTCTCCTCTGTTCTAGCAGCGGTATCGGCAAGCGGCTCGGAGGTAGCGGCTGAGGCATTGGGTGTATTAGGCGCTACCTCTGCCTCCTGGAGAGAGGCGGAGGGTTCGAGCTCGGCTTTTGGCTCTGTGGCGGTGGGCTCGGGGGCAGCGGCAGCGGCTTGGGCAGCCTCTTTTTGCTGTTGCCGCTCGTAACGGCGTCGTTTGATCCCCTCATCCACCCACACGTACACCAGACTGAGAAGGGAGAGCCCCGCCGTTCCAATTAAAACCCAGAGTAGAGTGTTGTCTATCGTCATGAGTGAGATCCGTCAAACTCTGCCGCCAACGGAAAACGCCGCGCCCAAGGCTTGATCTTACCGTTGAAGCTGCTCTGCCCAATCTTAAAAGACGGGATCCACACTTTTGCCATGCGCTACCTCAAGTTTTACAAACCCTACGGCGTGCTCACCCAATTTACCGACCGGCAGGGGCGGCCAACCCTCAAGTCTTTCATCCCGGTGCCCAAGGTCTATCCGGTGGGGCGGTTGGATCGCGATAGCGAAGGTCTGCTTCTGCTCACCGACGATGGCCGCCTCAACGCCCGCCTGATCGATCCCAAGTTCGGCCACGAGCGCACCTACTGGGTGCAGGTGGAAGGGATCCCCACGCCCCAGGCCCTGCAGCAGTTGCAAGAGGGAGTGGTCATTCAGGGGCGAAAGACCCGGCCGGCTGAGGTTAGAGTGCTAGCCGAGGAGCCGGAGCTGCCGCCGCGGGATCCGCCCATCCGCTTTCGCCGCTCCATCCCCACCACCTGGCTGGAGCTGACGCTGCGGGAGGGTCGCAACCGCCAGGTGCGCCGCATGACCGCCGCTGTCGGCATTCCAACCTTGAGATTGGTGCGAGTGGGGCTGGGGCCCCTCTCGCTGCAGGGGCTGGCCCCTGGCCAGTGGCAGGATCTCAGCGAGGCGGAGTTGGCCCGCTTGCGGCACTACTGTTTTGGCCAGTCGCGCTGTCCCTTGCTCGGGCGGAGGTTAAGTCTACAGAACACCTTTTGAGCTGGGGATCCCATCTTGTCGGCGCGGATCCCGTTCTACGGCCATGCGCAGGGCGCGGGCAAAGGCCTTGAAACTGGCCTCGACGATGTGGTGGGCATTGAGACCAGCAACCTGGCGGATGTGCAGGGTAAGCTGGGCGTGGTTGGCCACCGCCTGGTAGAACTCGCGCACCAACTGGGTTTCGTAGCGGCCAATGCGTTCGACGGTCAGCTCCAGACCATAGCTGAGGTGGGGGCGCCCGGAAAAGTCCAGCACCACCTGCACCAGCGCCTCATCCAGCGGAGCCCAGAAGTGACCAAAACGGTAAATGCCGCGCCGATCCTGCAGCGCCTGCGCCAGCGCCTGTCCCAGGGCAATGCCCACGTCCTCATTGGTGTGGTGGTCGTCGATGTGCAGATCCCCCACGGCCTTGATCTGGAGATCAATTAGCCCATGGGTGCTGAGCTGGGCCAGCATGTGGTCCAAGAAGGGGATCCCGGTGTCGATCTCGTACTGCCCTCTGCCATCGAGGTTGAGATGCACTTGAACGTCCGTTTCGTTGGTGCGGCGGTGCACCGAGGCCGTCCTGGGCTGCAGCAGGCGGGGGGAGTCGATGGCTGTCATGGCAAGGGTAGGGGAGCACTAGGAAGTCCCAGCTCTAGGATCGCACAGGTAGGGGTGCCAGAATCAGCGTCTTTGGCAAGGGGGGCAGGCGGGCTCAGGTTGCAGAGGGGGAGAGTGTTCCTTGCAGGATTGGCAACAGATTCAACGGGCCCTCAAGCAGTATTGGGGCTACGAGGCACTGCGCCCACCTCAGGAGCGGGTCATCCGTGCCTTGCTGGAGAAGCGGGATGCACTGGTGGTGTTGCCGACGGGTTTCGGCAAGTCTCTGTGCTTTCAACTGCCGGCCTTGCTGCAGACAGGGCTGACCCTGGTGGTCTCGCCTCTGATTGCCCTGATGGAAGACCAGGTGCAGGATCTCTGGAAGCGCCGTCTGCCGGCGGCCTGTTTGCACAGCGAGCTGGATCTAGCTCTGCGCAAGCGGGTGTTGCGGGCTTTGGAAGGGAACCGGCTGCGTCTACTGTATCTGGGGCCGGAAACCCTCTTCAGCCCGCCAGTCTGGGAGCGGCTGCAGCAGGTGCCCCTCAACGGCCTCATTGTTGACGAGGCGCACACCTTGGTGCACTGGGGGGGATCCTTCCGGCCCGACTACCGCCGTCTGGGATTGGTGCGCCCTGCCCTGGGCCAGCCTGCCTTTCCCATTGCTGCCTTTACCGCCACTGCCGATCCCGAAACCCTCAGCCGCCTGCGCCACATCCTCGACCTGCAGAATCCGGAATGCATTCGCGCTGACCCGCTGCGAACCAACATTTCTCTCAACGTGGCGGTGGCCTGGAGCCCAGCGGATCGCCGTCGGCGCCTGCTGCGCTTTCTGGCGGAAAACTCCGGCTCGGGCCTGGTGTACGTGCGCACGCGGCGGGATGGAGAGGAGCTGGCCGAGTGGTTGGGCTGCCGCAACCAGAAAACCGCCACCTACCACGGCGGCCTGGAGGCGGGATCCCGCCGTCGGCTGGAGCGGGCTTGGCTGGAGGGCGAGCTGCGCTTTCTGGTCTGCACCAACGCCTTCGGGTTGGGGATCAACAAGCCCGACGTGCGCTGGGTGCTGCACTTTCACCCGCCCCCCAACTTAATGGACTACCTGCAGGAGGTGGGGCGGGGCGGGCGGGATGGCGGCCCTTGCCAGGCCCTGATGTTGGTCTCCGAGCCGACAGGCCTCTTGGATCCCACCGATCGCCAGCGCCAAGCCTATTTCTATTCCCAGCAGGAGCGCTTGCTGGCCCAGGCGCGGCGTTTGCTGCAAACGCTGCCCCCCCAGGGATCCTACGCCGACTTGCCCCCCGGAGAGACGCGGGTGGCCCTGGGCCTGCTGCAGGAGATGGGCTGTCTGCATTGGCCAGATCCCTTTCACTTTCAAGTGCTGCACCGCCGCTGGCAGCCGCCGCCGCGGCAGGATCCCTGGCAGGGGATGGACGACTTCATCCACAGCCGCGGCTGTCGCTGGCAGGTCATCCTGCGGCATTTTGGCTACCCTGAGAACCAGCCTGGTCTGCCCTGCGGCACCTGCGACCGCTGCCGGGCTTCCCAAAGGCGCTGATGGGTGCTTGCCCAGCCTTGTGGCCAGCGATAGGATCCCCTCGCTGAAGACTTTCCTGGAGTGTCCATGGGTAGTTCTGGACCCCCGGTTGCAGCGCTTGAGCAGCCCTTGTCCCTGGCAAAGCAGGTGGCGCAACTGCTAGTGGTGCCGGTCTCGGCCCGCCTGGGATCCCAGGCTCCTCCCCGAGAGGTTCTCAAGCGGCTGATCCAAGAGGTGGGGATTGGAGGCATCTGGATTACCGATGGCCATGTGGCTGAGGCCCTGCTCCTCATTGAGGAGGCGCAGTCTTGGGCGACTCTGCCCCTTCTTGTGGCAGCCGAGGCCAGCCGCGGCCTGGCTCTGCAGGGAGCCACTTCTTTCCCCCACCCCCTGGGCCTGAGCCGCCTGGGATCCGAAGCCGAGCGCTGGGCGGAACAGTGGGGAAGGATCACGGCGCGGGAGGCGGCGGCCATCGGCATTAACTGGCTGCTGGGCCCGGTGGCGGAGCCCCTGGGGCAAGGCCCAGCAGAGCTGGCGCTGGCGGAGGAGCCGCACCTAGTTTTGCAACTGGCGCGCGCCTTTGTGCGCGGCTGTGAGCAGGCCGTCCCCGGCGGGATCCTGACCACAGCCAGATCCTTCCCCGGCCAGGATTGGGTAGAACCGCCCCAGGCAGGTGCGGCGCTGCGGCCAAAGCCAACCGATGTCCCCTGGTGTCCTCGCCTGAGCCTCAGCTTGGACAAGCTGCAAGCAGGACTCTGGCTGCCGTTCCGCAGCTTGGTGGAGCAGGTGGGAGCCATCTCGGTTGCGCCAGTGGTGCTTCCCGAGTGGGACGAGCGCTGGCCGATCTCTTTTTTGCCGGGGCGGCTGACCCAACTGCTGCGCCAAGAGTGGGGGTTTAGTGGACTAATTGTGGCAGAGGGCCTCGATCAGGGCTTCTTGGACGAGCTGGCCGTTGGCGTCGGCTCCTCTCCCCACCTGCTGGCGGTGCGGGCCCTCCAGGCCGGCGCCGACCTCCTTTTGGCCCCTCCCGACCCAGTGGCGGCCGTCACAGCCATTGTGGAAGCTGTGCGGCAGGGATCCCTGGACGCCCAGGCCATTGCCCAATCGGTGACGCGGGTGCTGCGGGCCAAGCAGCGGCTTTTCCCCTCCGCCTCCGCCCTGCTCAAGCAAGTGTGGCCGGCCCTGGCGGAAACGGATTTCAGCCTGGTTCCCGGCTGGATGGGGGCTAAAGACCCCACCGACCCCGCCCTCTGCCGCGGCTTTTCCGACGAGCAACTGAAACCCCTGCTGTTGGGAGATCCCCTCGCCAAGGACTCACCTCTAGCCAAGCTGTTCGGCACACGTCCGCCTCTGCCCAGAGTCGCCCGGTTGGGATCCCTCTTGGCCGAGCAGGATATTGCTCCCTGTCAAGCTGCCATGGCCCGCGGCGGCGTGACAGGCGGCCAGGCTTTGCCCCTGCCCGCTCCCCCCGGCAGTTGGAACTGGATCTGGCAAGATCTCGCCCCTGGCGCTGAGACAGCAGGGCTATCGGCGGCCTCTCCCGCCCTCAGCATTCCCGCCGGCCTCGGCTTCTCTCCTTTGCTCAGCCATCCTCTCACCCCTTTGAGCTTGCTGGAGACGGCCCTGGGCAGCGCCGGCCAACTGATCTTCCAGGCCTTTGTCGAGGAGCCTTTGCCCAACTATGTGCTGGATTGGCTGCAACAACAACGAGAGCGGGTGGCAGCCGTCGTCGTTTATGGTAACTTATCCTTCTACCGACGCCTGCAGGCGCACTTTCAGTGGGCCAACGCCATCCACAGCCTCAATCCTGATCCCTGGGCCCAGGCAGAAGCTATGCAGCGTCTGTTTCCCCACCGGCTCATCCCGGAGAAACCCGAGCCTCAGCCAGCATCGACAAATAATTAAGAAAAAGTAAATACCATTGCAGATTGTTGGCAGAAAGGGGCCCCTGAGCTATCGTATTGATGGAAATGTAAACTATTGAAACGGTTTCTCTCAGGGTTGTCTGTGCCTTCCTTCCTCTCAGACATCGCTGGATCGGGCAGTTCTCGCCCCTCTGGTGACGGTGAGTGTGAGCTTGAGCGAACCTCCCCGCAGCGTCCGCAACCGTTCCTCCACTCTTTGCAAGCGCTGCTGTCAGGGCGCTGGGCGACAAAGCTTGGACTGGGCTTGGCTGTTGTGGGTCTGGCAATCCTCACCTGGATTTGGCTGGCTGCAGGAGCTGGGCTGGATCCTTACACTAAAGCCGTCCTCAGCCTAGAGGGTCAGCCCAGCCATGGTGCTTCGTTGTTTGCCCTCAACTGTGCCGCCTGTCATGGAGAAGAAGCCGATGGCCGAGTTGGCCCCAGCCTGCGGGGAGTTAGCAACCGCCGCTCCGACCGGTTTATCATTCATCAGGTAACCAGTGGCAAAACTCCGCCTATGCCCCAGTTTCAGCCGGATCCCCAGGAGATGGCAGATTTGCTCAGCTACTTGAAAACCCTCTGAGGCCAGCTCATGGGCCTGACCCAGCAGCTTGCTTGCTACGCTCTCTGGCTGGCCTCCGTATTTGCCTTTGCGGAATGGCTGCGCTCCCGACAGGTGGATGGGGAATGGGTGCGCAAAGTCGTCCATATCGGTGTGGGCAATATCATTCTGCTGGCCTGGGCCTTGCAGGTGCCCCGCTGGCTTGGGGTGGGGTTTTCCTTGGTGTTTGCCGGCCTGGCGCTGCTCTCCTACCGGGTGGCTATTTTGCCTAGCTTGAATGGGGTCGGGCGGCGTAGCTTCGGCACTTTCTTCTATGCTGTCAGCATTGGCCTGTTGCTGTATTGGTTTTGGCTGCCGCAGCGACAGGTATTCGCGGTGATTGGCATTTTGGTGATGACCTGGGCCGATGCGCTGGCGGGCTTGGTGGGCAAAACTTGGGGCAAGCACCTCTATCAACTGGGATCCCTTCAAAAAAGTTGGGAGGGATCCCTGACCATGTGGGCAGTGAGCAGCTTGGTGATTGCGGCGCTGCTGCTGGGGTACTTCGGCTTTTCTCCCTCCTTGCTCGCCATCAGCCTCTTGGTGGGAGGCCTGGCCATGGGCCTAGAGGTCTTCTCTTGGTGGGGGCTGGATAACCTGACCGTGCCTTTGGCCAGCGCCGGGCTCTGCTTTGCCCTGCTGCAGCTTCTGGACGAACTGTACCTGTAGCGGAGTTGCTACTACTGTGACGGGTTTGGCGCGGAAGCGACTTCTAGGCCCCGCGGCGTTCTTGTTCTCGCTCTTCTTGTTGCTGCCACTGCCTGATCAGCTCTTTCGCTGCCTGGGGGGTAAAGTAGTCCAGCTCCATCAGCTTGCGATAGGTGAGGAGCTGCCGCATCTCCAGGGGCATGTCTGCCTTCCGGTAAAAGTAGTGGATGCGGCTGATGTTTTGCTCCATCTCGGCGAACTCCTGCTCCCGCTGCATTTGCCTTTCCTGCTTGAGCACCTTGTGGGGAGCAGACATGCGATTCGGGATCCGCTGCGCGCTGGTGGCTTTGCTGGCGAGAACCCGATGGGCTCCGCTTTGCCGACTGTTGGCGCCGTTGAAACGGCTGAAAAAGAAAGAGAGCATCCGTCAACCTCACACAGGCAGAGAAAAGAGGGTCGTCTTACACTAACTTCACAATATCAAGCTTAGATAAAGCTGTGAAGCCGCCAGTGATCTGGATCCCTTTTGGGAAAGCCCGTACCTTTCACAGGGCAAGGAGTGTATCTCTCCTGTCCCTTAGGAGAGTTGAGGCAGAGACAAGGCTTGGCTTGGGCAGGCAGACTTATAGAGGATGTTATCAGTATTTACACGTATGCTTGGACGAAGATAGGGTCAAAGCGCAAAATTATTTGCGGGCTTTCACGCACAATGACAGGGATCTTGAATAACTGTTACATGGTGCTTGCCCGGAGGCGCTACAGGTGAGATTCGTCGCCGCTCAGCAGCCAGGTAACCGAGACACCCAGCGCCTTGGCAAAAGCCACCAGCTCTTTGTCGATGACGCGCCGTTTGCCCTTTTCCACCTGGCCGATCTTGACGTAGTCCAACTGCACGCCGTACTTAGCCAGGCGACCCGCCAGTTGATCTTGGGTCAGTTGCAGCTTCTCCCTTACCCAGCGCACCCGCTCTCCGATCAAGTTGGCCGATGGAGGGTGCTGGTTGAGGTTAGACTCCATAGGAGCAAGAGATTGTGAATATTCTTTTCCAGACTGAGGAAGCCGATGGCTCCCGCGGCGCCCCATGGTAGCCTATGCTGGCAAGGCTACCCCTCCTCTTCCACTTTATAGAACCTGTGGGAGCCTGCTCGACAGCAGGCGAGCTAGCTGTCTCCTGAATATCTTACACAAGGTCTAGATCGAAAATCGCTTATGGATGTTTTCGCGCAGGATGCGCTGCCGGCGAGAACTTGGCAGATGGGATCCCTGCCACTCCCGCACCCAGCCGGAAAAATTTCCGGGCAAAAAAGAGGGCCATGATCGATTTTCGCTCGCGCCAGGGGGAGAAACTTTTCTAGACTAGGAGGTGACGTTTTCTCCTCACTTGGCCGTGGTTTTCTCTCGTCCTCATCCTGAAAACATTGCCTCGTCCCGCCAGGAGCTCGACGATCTCTGGCTTGAGGCCGAGTCTGCCTCTCAGGATCCGGCTGCAGAGGCCGACCTAGAGCCGGGCGCCAGCGGGTTGCGGCTGAATGAAGACGCCGTCGATCACTACTTGAATACAATTGGTCGGGTGCCCCGCATCGATCACGCGGAGGAGATCGAGCTGTCGCGCAAAATTCAGCAGAAGCTGCTCATCGATCAGGCCCGCAGGGAATGGCGGCAACAGCGGGGGCAGGATCCCAGCGATGAGGAACTGGCAGCAGCCCTGCAGATTCCTGTGTCTACCCTGCGCTCCCGCATCCGCCAAGGGGAACAGGCTCAGCGCAAGCTAATCAACGCCAACCTGCGCCTGGTGGTCAGTGTGGCCAAGAAGTACCTCAACCGGGGGGTGCCCTTTTTGGACTTGATCCAAGAGGGCAACATGGGTCTTATTCGGGCCACTGAGAAATTCAATGCCGAACGAGGTTTTCGCTTCAGCACCTATGCCCACTGGTGGATTCGCCAGGGCATTACCCGCTGCATTGCCAACCAAGCCCGGACGATTCGCCTGCCGGTGCATATGGTGGACAAAGTGCGTCTGCTCAAGCGCACCAACCGCGAGCTGATGAAAGCCCGAGGGCGACGGCCCACAGAAGCCGAACTGGCGGAGGCGCTGGGCATCAAGGTTAAGAAGTTGCGCATGATCCAGCAGGCTGCCGCTTTGCCCCTGTCGTTGGATGTGCCGGTTGGCCAGGAAGGGGAAAGCCGCCTGGGGGATTTGCTGCCGGATGAGCGGCAGGAGCAACCCTTTGAAGAGATCCTCGTGCAATCTCTGCGGCAAGATGTGCGTTCTGCCATGCAGGCCCTGAAGCCCATCGAGAGGCAGGTGCTGGAGCTGCGCTATGGGCTGGATGGGCAAAGGGCGAGAACTCTGCGAGAAGTCGGGGATCACTTTAACTTAACGCGGGAGCGGATTCGCCAGATCGAGCGGGATGCTCTGCGCAAGCTGCGCCTAGGCCATCCTTCGCGGGCTTTGGCCCAGTACATTCGCTAGCTTTTGCCGCAGCCTCCCGGGGTTCGGGCGGGGATCCCCGCGCGAGACGGGTTTTCAGCCCTTGGGATCTGCCTTGCAGCCCCCTAAAATGGCGGTAAGCCAGATCGCTGGGGATCCCCATGTCCACCGGTTCCACGCCTGCTTCTGCCAGGGAGTGCTCGCCGCAACAGGCGCAGCTTTGGTTACGAGGGCTGCTCAGCATTGCTTGGGCTGGTGACATCCTCTCCCGCTAAGCCCTGACGGGCTGTAGACGGGAGCTTCCGAGAAT
>NZ_JANSHO010000020.1:0-21428 GCF_047502635.1 Synechococcus sp. RC10B2 | reverse complement strand
CGGCGGTGGAAGTGGCGCCGGCCATCCGCGGCTAATCCACTCCTGACCTAGTCGATCAGTCCTTCTTGAATCCCCTGGCAGACGCTGGGGGGTTTTTTCTTCTACCGCCCTCTCCGATCCAGGTGGGAGACCAAAATGGCAAACGGTTTCACCAGGATCTTTCCCCCAGTCAGTTAGAGTAGGGCTATCGCATCTGCGAGTAAAGGATATGGCGATCATTTCTTCTCGGGCTGCGGGGGCTGAGGATCCCGGGCAGCGGCAGCAAAAGAGTTCTGCTCGCAGAAGAGAGTCGAAATTGGCTTTTGCTAGGGCGGAAGGGCTACTGCAACCGCAGGCTCACCCCAGCGAAGCTCAAGAAGAATCCCTGCGCCCGCGCACCCTGGCAGAGTACATTGGCCAGACAGAGCTGAAGGAAGTGCTCTCCATCGCTATTGCAGCGGCCCGCGCCCGCGGGGAGCCTTTGGATCACCTGCTGTTCTACGGCCCGCCTGGCTTGGGCAAAACCACGGTGGCCGCGGTGCTGGCGGCGGAGATGGGATCCCGCTTCTACATGACCACGGCCCCGGCGCTGGAGAGCCCCCGTGACATTGCCGGCTACTTGGTGCGCCTGAAGCAGGGGGACGTGCTGTTTATCGACGAGATCCACCGCCTGCCCAAGGTAACCGAAGAGCTGCTCTATCCAGCAATGGAGGATTTTCGCCTCGACATCACTGTTGGCAAGGGACGCTCGGCCCGCATCACCTCCATACCCCTGGAGCGCTTTACCCTCATCGGGGCCACTACCCGCATTGGCGCTCTGACTTCGCCGCTGCGGGATCGCTTTGGCCAGGTGCAGCGGCTGCGCTTCTATGAGCCCCACGAACTGGCGGAAATTGTGTTGCGCAGCGCTCGCCTCTTGAACACCTCCATTGACCGAGCGGGAGCCGAGGAGATTGCCCGCCGATCCCGAGGCACACCGCGCATTGCCAACCGCCTCCTGAAGCGAGTGCGCGATTATGCCCAGGTGCGGGGGGATGGCCACATCAGCCGTGAGGTGGCAGCCGCTGCCCTGGAGCTGTTTCAGGTGGATCCCATGGGTTTGGACTGGACGGATCGCAAGCTGCTGACGGTACTGGTGGAGCAGTTTGGGGGAGGGCCCGTGGGCTTGGAGACCATGGCCGCAGTGACAGGTGAAGATCCCCAGACAATTGAGGAGGTGTACGAGCCCTACCTGCTGCAGATTGGCTACCTGCAGCGCACGCCAAGGGGTCGGGTGGTTACCCCCGCTGCCCTGCAGCACTTAGGCTACACAGCCCAGTCCCCTCTGCCTGTGTGGAGCTAATGGTTTTCCTCTCCCACCAGGGGAGAGGGGGGTTGAGCTAGCTGCGATCGTTGCTGCCAACAGGTCTGAAACTGGGCACCACGAGCTCCTTGTTTTGCTTGGTGAGGCGGCCATACAGCTCTTGGGTGTTGGGGAAGTTGGCCGCCGGCAAGGTGGGGAAGCGGCGGTAGGGCACCGTGTCCTCGCCGAAGAGATCGCGATACTCCTGGGTGTTGAGCAGGGCGCGCACGAAGGCCTTCAACCCCTGGGTGGCCAAGATCTGGTTGTACTTGCGGATCTCCTGCTGGTTTAGGGGTGCGCGGCCCAGGAAGTGCTTGGTGCCCAGCTCGATCACCTTGGTATTGGGATAGGGAGCGTAGAACTCGGAGCGGTACAGTTCCGAGCACCCCAGCGCCTCGACGAACTCCTTGACGGTGATCTCGCCATTGCGCAGCTTGGACTCGGCAGAGCTGAGCTCGGCGCTGATGTTGTAGATGTCCATGTCGCGCTCGAAGATCTGCCGGTAGGCGGCGCGGATGAGGTTGTTGACCTCGGCTTTGTTGGCCAAGCTGGTGAGCTTGAAGACAGGGATCTCTTGACGAATCCTAGGCACCCCTTGCTGGACTCGCCGCCGGATTTCCAGCTCGCCGGAGGGCTTGTCCTGGGGCTGGCCCAGCTTGACAAAGAGGGGGATATCGTCGTCGGTGCGGATGGGCCTGGTGACCACGGCCATGTCGCTGGATCCGGGGCGCATGCGCCGCCGCGCTAGACCGGCAGGGGTGAGGTAGCGCTCGTAGGGCACGACGTCTTCCCCGAAGACCTGCTGGTACTCCTCGCTGTCGAGGATGGCGTCCACCACGGCGTAGAAGCCCTGCTTGGAGGCGATGTCAAACAGCCGGTTCATCTCCTGCCGGCCGTAGGTGGGCCGGCCCAGCAGCTTGCGGTGGATGAACTCGATGGCCTTGCAGACATAGAGACTAGACCAGTACTTGTTGCGGAACAGATCTGACTTGGCCAACTGGCGGACAAACTCTTTGACGGTAATCTCGCCCGACTCCAGCTTGATCTCCCAGCGGGTTAGCCGTTGGCCTTCATAGGGCACATAGCCGTACACCTGCTGGTAGCAGGCGCGGATCACCGCCTGGGTCGAGACTTCGCTGCCAACAACCCCGGCCCGCACCCCCAAACGCCGGCTGCGATCGCCAGGGGTTTGGGTAAGCTTGAAGACTTTGGGGCCAAGGCTGCCGGGATCCCCGACCGCCTTGGGGTTGGTGCGAGCGTTGGTAAGAGCAAAGCCGCGCCGGATGAGGATGCGCTTGACATCCTTGTTGAAGGGGGCGGGGCTGGCGTTGAGGGAGCGGGTTTCTTTGGGGAAGATGGCGCCAAATTGGATCTCCAGCGGGTCGTTGCCGACACCGTAGGCGTGCTGATCCGGCAGGGGGCGGTTGTAGCGGGCAAAGAGGGTAATGAATTGGGGCACCTTGCGGCGAGGAGCCGCGTAGTTGTAGAGGTCAAACTTGGGCCCCCAGTTGGCGCTGGTCTGGGCTTCCACCCCCAGCTTGCGCAGGTAGGGCACCGTCTCCTCGCCGAAGTAGTCGCCGTACTCGCGGCTGTCCACCAGCGCATCCACCAAGCCGGCCAGGCCCTTGCTGGAGACGATGGAGAAGTAGGTCTGCACCTCTTCACGGGTCTCTGGTGCCCGTCCCAGGAAGTGGCGGAAGGCCAGCTCCACAACGCGGCTGTTGATGTAGGGCTCGTAGAACTGCTTGCGGTAGAGTTCGGATTTGCCCAGGCGGCGGATAAACTCCTTCATGGAGATCTCGCCGTTTTTGACCTTCGACTCCAGGTCGGCCAGCTTAAGGCCATAGGCACGGCGGATATCCCGCTCGAACACCTGCCGGTAGGCGGCTTTGATGACCTCTTCTTTCTCAGCATTGGAAAGCCCCGGCTTCATGGCAAAGACGGGAACCTTTTCTGCGGCCAAGTTGTAAACCTGGGGTAGCTGTAGCCCTTGCAAGGGCAGGCCATCGGCGGTGCTGGCGTTGCGCTGCCGCAGCTTGTCGGAGGGAGCAGGGGCAATGAACTCGCTCAAGAGCACGTCGAAATACTGGTTGATGATGGCCACCGCCTCGCCATCTTTGCGGAAGTAGCTGGCTGAGGCCCGCTTCATCTCTTGGATGGCGACAATGGTGGCCTCGGCAGAGCAGGCGTTTTCGATGATCTCCCGCAGGCCCCGGGTGTTAACCACAAGGATGTTGGGATCCCCGGCCACCAGGGCGTAGGTGACATAGCGCAGGAACCAGCTTAGATCCCGCAGGGACTTGCGCATGTTGGCAGCCCCGTAGCGGGAGATGTTGATGGGGCGGAAGTTGGGCGGGATCTCCACGCCGCTGGCGCTAAAGATGTTGCGGATGGCCTCAATGAATCCGCCGGTGGATTCCACGTAGAAGGCAGTACCCAGCTTGAAGGCTTCTTTCTCGTCTTGAGTGACTTCTGGCCGCTCCAGGTAGGCCATGGGGGAGCCGCCGGTGAAGATGCGGTTGGCGGCCCGGCTGACAATGATTTCGGAGTTGGCGGCGATGACCTCGGCAATCTGCAGCCGCTTCAGACCGCTGGAGAAAAAGTCGTCAAGGCGATCCAGCTCGGTGCGCGAGAGGTAGCGATCCTGCTGTTCTGCCTGGGAGATGGTGGAGAGGGGCACGGTTTGGTAAAGACGGGGGCTGGAGACGACTGCGCCGCCAGATGCGTTGATACCCATCGCTCTCTTAAACTCCGTTTATCGAAAAACTGCCGACAAGGCTCAGGGAGGATGCCCCGGGAAAGGGGCTGACCCATGGACTTAGCTAAACCGGCCCCCATCCCTCTCAGAGTTGGGGAGGAATGGACGCCGCGTCCCTGAGGGGGAAGCCAAGCCTAGAATACTAGGGGGATGCGACCAGAGGGGGGAGGTTGTTGCAGTTTGTAACACTCATTCTCAGTTGCCTTCTCGTCAAAAACCATGGCCTCTGACCCTTCTTTGCACCTTCCCGACTCTCTGCGGGCAGACTGGGAACAGGGATGCTACGGCTCTGTTGCTCAAAGTTTGCAGCGGCAGCTTGAGCAGGGATCCCAAGAGCCCCTGCTGTATTGGTGGCTGGGATCTGCCTACCTACTCCTGGGGCGGGAGCTAGAGGCGCAGCTCACTTGGCAGGAGGGTCTGGCCCTCCTAGGGGCCGAAGCTGAGGCTACCCGCTGCTGGGCAAAAGGGCTGCAGGAGCTGGCGGAGGGGCTGTGGGAAAGGGGGCAGTGGCCGCAGGCGGCGGCTTTGTATCGGCAGTTGCTAGAAAGTGGCGCTGCCCCAGAGGCGGCGTTGGCGGCCCATCGCCTTGGCCTAGTCCAGGAGCGCAGCCGACTGTGGCTAGAAGCAGCAGAGTGGTTTGAAGAGGCCTGCCGCTGGGATCCAACGGCCACGGAGAGCTTTTGGCGCTGGGGCCTGGCCCTGCTCAAGCTGGGCCGGTTGCGGGAGGCCCTCTCCCCTCTCCAGGAGGCAGCGCGGCTAAGGCCAGAGTGGGGGGATCCCTGGGTGCAGATGGGCCTGGCTTGGCTGGATCTGGGGGAGCTGGAGCAGGCGGTGGCCTGCTTTCAGGAGGCAGCGGCGCGGGGCACCCAGACAGCAGAGCTCTACAGCTACTGGGTAGAGGCTCAGGTGCGGCGGAATGACCCGCAGGGGGCTTGGGAGAAGTTCCGGCAGGCGCTGGCGGCGGAGCGGGAGTGGCTACAGGCCTGGTGTGAGGGCAGCGGCAGAGACAGTCGGCTGCGGCTGGAGCTGGAGCAGGCCCTGCAGGGATCCCCTGGCAGCCTTTGGCAGGAGCGGTACCGCGCCTGGCAGCAGCGCTGGCTCCCTGCGCAGGCAACCCTTCCTTCCCCAGCCTGCCAGAGCCCACCGCCCAGTGCTGGCAACCCCCTGCCAGTGCCCAGCCAGGGCTACCTCACCACCCGGCAGTGGCACCAGGCCACGGGCGAGGGCAGCTACCGGGTGTTGGATCCAGAAGGGGTTCTCTACCGGCAAGCCCCTCCGACGGCTGACCCTGCCATTGGGCAAAAGCTGCGCTCACAGCGGATCCCGCTGGCCGAGACCTTTGTGGCCCAGATCCCGCAGGGATCCGTGCACGTGGGCCACTATCCCCGCCACCTCTACGCCAGCTTTGCCAGCGCCGTGCTTACCCGTAGGAGGGAGTTGCTGGCCGATGTCTCCCCCGGCTTGCCACCGCCGGAGTTTCTCGACTGGGACTGGAAGTCGGAGCACCTGGAACACCACCCCATTTGGGACTTGCCTCACCTGCCGCCGCCAATTCCGCTGGAGGGCTCTGCTGCCCTCTTACCCTTGGGGGCGGTCAACTACTTCCATTGGATGGTGGACATCCTGCCCGCCCTCGAGCTCCTACGCCGCGCCGGCTTCCTCGAAAAAGACCTTCCCATCTTGATCCATGGCTACCAGGGCAAGCCCTTCCAGGTGCAGAGCTTAGCTGCCCTGGGGATCCCCACAGAACGCCTTCTAAGCTTCGAGCAGGTGGGGGGATCCCATCTGCAAGCGCAGAACCTCATTGTGCCCTCGCTGGCTGGGCCGGTGGGGTGTCTAACCCCCAGGGGCTGGAAGGTGCTGCAGCGACTGGTTCCTCTGGGGCAGGCGGCGGATCCCTTGTTGCCGCGGCGGGTTTACATTAGCCGTCGTGCTGCTCGCTGGCGGCGGGTCATCAACGAGGCGGAGGTGCTGGAGGCCTTGCGCCCCTGGGGCTTTGTGCCTGTGCAACTGGAAGCCCTTTCCCTAGCCGAACAGATAGCCTTGATGCAAAAAGCAGAGGCAGTCATGGGGATCCACGGGGCGGGCCTGACCAACCTTGCCTTTTGTCAGCCTGGCACGGTTGCCATCGAGATCTTCCCCAGCAATGCCGTGCTCCCCTACTTCTGGAGCCTTGCCCAGGTGGTGGGGCTAAACTACTTTCCCCTAGTGGCCCCAACCTGCGACCCTGCCCTGGTGGCCCTGCTGGCTAGCCCAGAGCTGGATCGGGAGGATGCCTGGGTGCCGGTTCCGGCTCTACTTGCCTTGCTAGAGCAAACAGGGCTGCAGTAATGGGATCGGAGGGACTCGAACCCTCACGTTCTTGAGGAACAACGGATTTTAAGTCCGTAGCGTCTACCATTCCGCCACGATCCCTGGAGTAGCCGTACTACTCTACCAAAGGGTTTGCTGTGGGGGACTAGGAGGCTTCTATAGGGAGAGTATGGCATGCCAGCTTCTGGCAGACAGCCTGGCGCAGGAAATGAGCTAAGGCCGCCACGCAGTCTTGATCCTCAAAAAGCAAGTCGCGCCGCTCTTGGATTTGCTGAGCGATTTGCTGCCGAAATTGGGGATCCGTTCCCAGTTGTACGGCCAGCTCTTCGTAGCGCTGGAGGTCTGGGGCAATTAAAAGCTCAAGGCCCATTCTTTTGAGGATGGCGTAGGTGTGGCGGCCCCGCAGGAACCGGCCAGGGCAGGTGACCACCGGCAAGCCGGCAGCAATGGCTTCCAGGGTGGTGATCCCGCCCGACCAGCCGTAGGAGTCCAGCATGACGTCAGCGCAGCGATTGAGATCCAGGTAGTCTTGGTGGTCCAAGGCGGGCAGGATTCGACAGTGGTCTTCCACCGCAAGGCCATAGCTGGAAAAGATGGAGGCAAGCCGCTGCCAGAAGCGCTGACCAATGGCGGCATTGGGCAAGGCCAGGAAGACCAATTGGGCCCTGGGCACTTGCCGAGCAATAGCTGGAAAAAGGTAGTCGTATTGCGGCAGGTACTTGCCCAAATACTGGCAGGTGAGATAGACAACGGCCTCTTGAGGCAGACCAAAGTCCTCGCGGTAACGTCTCTGGGGAGGCAAAACGGGCTTTTCAAAACAGGTACCCAGGCGGGGCAGTCGAACCAAGGTTTCGCTGTAGTGGGCCTGCCCATCTTCAGGCTCCATGAGGTCGCTGGAGAGAAAGTAGTCAATGGTCGACAGTCCCGAAGTAACGGGATGAGCCCAAGTGGAGCATTGCACTGGGGCTAGACGCAGGGAAGCTAGTTGCAGAATAAGAGGCGATAGTCCAATTTCCAAATACACCAAAACATCCAGCTGATCCTGCAAAATTTGGCGGGCAGCCTCTTCAAAGCCAGTGGGAATGTGGCGAAAGACATCGGCATGCTGACGATATTGCTCCGTCAGGAAATCAACTCTGGGATCCAAGTGGTAGGCAAAGACCTGGAAAGGCTGCTTGGAGCTGGCCTTTAAGTACTTCACCCACCCCAAGGAAAGGCGGCTGTAGGAGCAAGCGCGCATGGAGGCCGAGACAAACCCAACGCGAATGGGATCCCCTGGCCGGGCTTGCCGGGGGAGATACTCCCAATCGGGGTAGGAGGCTTTCACAATGCGCTGCACCAACTGAGCGTATTTCTTCTGCAGCTCCAAGTCGTCGTAGCCCTGGTACTGCAGAAGGTGAGGCGTTCCCCAACTTGAGCCTAAAAAGGCAAGCCGCCGCTGCTCTGGGGTGTCTAGAGGCGTCTCCTGAATGAGGCGATCCAGGTGTTCTACAAAGCGCAAGCGAAAGCGGTGCAGCTCCTGTTCATCCTGATAGATAGCCGGCAGATAGAGGTGGTAAAGCCAGCGGGCTTGCACCAAGTTAGGATCCAAAGTCCATGCCTTTTCCAGGTGAGCCAGAGCCGCGCTGTGTTCCCCTTGCTCGCGATGGGCTATCCCCAGATAAAAATGCACCTCAGCCCAAGGGATCCCTGCTAGTGGATCTGGATTTTCTAACAGGGAGCCCAGCAAGGAGATTGCCTCTTCGTGGCGGCCTAGGTTAACAAGAATCTTGCCCGCTTGAAAGGCAGAAAGGTAAGCCTTGGGGTTGAGGCTCAGGCTCTGCCGATAGCAAGATAGAGCCTTTTCCAGTTGCCCCAAAGACTCATAGACAACGCCCAGGTTGTGATGATAAAGGGCTACGCGGGGATTGAGCTCAATGGCCTCGGCAATCAAAGCAGCCGCCCATTCCCCCTCCCCTTTGGCGTGGACCACTGTCCCCAGGAGATGGAGAGCGTCGGCTTGATCCGGAAACTCCACCAGAATTTCTGAGTAGATGGCTTCTGCTGTCCGCAGGTCGCCAGCCTGCTGGGCCTGGATCCCAGCTAGAAGCTTCTCCGTGAGGGTGAGATCCGACATCGACAGCCACGGAAGCCGGAGAACTTCCCCCACTATAGGCGCTTCAGCTCGGTCAGAACCCTCCTCACCGCCCCCTGAGCCTCATGTTGCCAAAAACACAAGAAAACGGTATCCGCAGCTCTGCGAGCGATCCACCAAAACCCCAAAAGGCTGATTCTTTCGTCGGATCCCTCGACGCTTTACGCCACAAGGCTTTCAGGCCCCAAAGCCCCCTCGCCAAAGCTCCTTTTGCCAACTTTTTCTCGGATCCCTCGCAAATGGGTCTTGCATCCCTTGCCCTGCTTGGGTTTAATGGGGGTAGAGTTCCCCCTTTGTGGGGATCCCTAGAAATTGGAAACATTTAGGCTTGGTGGGCAGTTGACGATAGTGATCTCGAGTTCCCCCTTTGTGGGGATCCCTAGAAATTGGAAACTAATGGACAATTGCTGCCACTTCGGGCAGGATTACTACTTCAGGTTCCCCCTTTGTGGGGATCCCTAGAAATTGGAAACTGCTCGCGGCCACTTCGCTCGGAGTAGAGCTCGTGGCCTTGGCCTTGTTCCCCCTTTGTGGGGATCCCTAGAAATTGGAAACTAGCTCCTCTGGCGGCACGTTTAACCAGAGGACCGGGTGTTCCCCCTTTGTGGGGATCCCTAGAAATTGGAAACTGGACAACCTGGGTGCTTGAGGGGGAGGAGGGTTAGGTGGGAGGGTTCCCCCTTTGTGGGGATCCCTAGAAATTGGAAACCTTAACGGGGTAAAAGTCGAGGAGGGTTGGCTCCCACCGTTCCCCCTTTGTGGGGATCCCTAGAAATTGGAAACTTCTTGCCCGGGTTGGAGCTGATGGCGGGCGAGATCGTTCCCCCTTTGTGGGGATCCCTAGAAATTGGAAACCCCGGCATCCAGGGCAGCACAGGTGTCGCCGGCAGCCCGGTTCCCCCTTTGTGGGGATCCCTAGAAATTGGAAACCGTCGTAGTAACAGAAGACTTCAAGGTCGACCCCAAATACACGGTTCCCCCTTTGTGGGGATCCCTAGAAATTGGAAACGGGGGAGGTTTAGGAGGTTAGATCTCCCGTTTGATGACGTTCCCCCTTTGTGGGGATCCCTAGAAATTGGAAACGGAGGGGGACTAGATGGCCTTAATTGGTTACTGGAATATAGTTCCCCCTTTGTGGGGATCCCTAGAAATTGGAAACACATACCCGACTCCTGCTGGAAGTGCTTCCCAGTGTTCCCCCTTTGTGGGGATCCCTAGAAATTGGAAACTTCTTTTCTAACTACAAGGTAACCGTTTATTTTGCACTTGTTCCCCCTTTGTGGGGATCCCTAGAAATTGGAAACGATAAGTTGTACTCGACGCAAAGCTGCGTCAATCATCTCCTGATGTTCCCCCTTTGTGGGGATCCCTAGAAATTGGAAACTTTATTTTTGAAAGTTTACCCTAGGAGGTTGATATGATTGTTCCCCCTTTGTGGGGATCCCTAGAAATTGGAAACTAAGTAAGGCCCTATAAGGGGATATAAAGGCACTGTTAAGTTCCCCCTTTGTGGGGATCCCTAGAAATTGGAAACCACTTTTCTGATTCCCCTGTAGACGAACCTATCACCATGTTCCCCCTTTGTGGGGATCCCTAGAAATTGGAAACACTCGTTAGGTATACGGATTATTCCGGAATAGATAGTGTGTTCCCCCTTTGTGGGGATCCCTAGAAATTGGAAACGATTAAGAATATTAAACTTCCAGAAGAATCTGAGCCCTTACAGTTCCCCCTTTGTGGGGATCCCTAGAAATTGGAAACCCCAGGAAAATCCTGGGTGTTGAGTGGGGTCAATTTAGGTTCCCCCTTTGTGGGGATCCCTAGAAATTGGAAACAATTCTGCTAGGACGACACCTAGTAGCTATGGGATTGTTCCCCCTTTGTGGGGATCCCTAGAAATTGGAAACCGGAATCCGCAGGCTCTCGCCTTACGAATCCGCTCTTTCGCTGGTTCCCCCTTTGTGGGGATCCCTAGAAATTGGAAACGCTCCCAGGACTTGCAGGTCCCCTTCGCAGTCACTAAAGTTCCCCCTTTGTGGGGATCCCTAGAAATTGGAAACAAGTTCCAATAGAATGTCTTTCCGTTGATGTTCCTCACTAGTTCCCCCTTTGTGGGGATCCCTAGAAATTGGAAACTTGGCGATTAGGCGTAGCAGAGCCAAAGAGTACATACATTGTTCCCCCTTTGTGGGGATCCCTAGAAATTGGAAACTTTAAACAGAAGAGAACTTAAGTATCTTCTTAACAACATTGGTTCCCCCTTTGTGGGGATCCCTAGAAATTGGAAACGTGAGTTGGTTGAGATTCGCAGGGAGATTAAGGCTGCTAGTTCCCCCTTTGTGGGGATCCCTAGAAATTGGAAACATGACTGGTTTACCGGGAACTCCGTAGAACACTGCAGACAGTTCCCCCTTCGTGGGGATCCCTAGAAATTGGAAACCCGGGACCGGACGTTCACAGTCTGGTTGGGTATTCATTAGGGAAGTTCCCCCTTCGTGGGGATCCCTAGAAATTGGAAACGGAGTATCTCCAGATCACTCCCGGAACGTTTTCTGACCTAGGTTCCCCCTTTGTGGGGATCCCTGGACATTGGAAATCTCAAACTCTGGCGGGATCCGATCCTCATCGATCAAGTTTCTCCTTCGGGGGGATCTCTAGAAATTGGAAACAGTTCCACACAGACGAATGAGTTCGCTGATCCAGCCGATGCCTGTAATCAAGGGGTTATCCCACTCCTCGAAGTAGACCCGTGGACGGCGGCGCCGTTGCTGTCCACGCTGCATAGCTCGGTGCAATCCCTCCCGCAAGGAGCGCACATATGCCCGTGCCTGAGCAGCTCGCCCTACCAGTGCCCCAAGGCGCAGGATCATGGAGAGGATCCCCTCAACCGTGCGCTGGTTGAAGCAGACAACCTCCACCCCCTGGCGAATGAGCTCAGCGCAAATGTTTGCCTGCAGATCCGACCATGCAAGCACAACATCGGGCTGCAGCGCCAAAATCCGTTCGATGTTGGCATCCAAGAGGGTGGACACCTTCGGCTTCTTCCGCGCCTCCGGCGGACGCACCGTAAATCCAGAAATGCCGACGACGAGATCCCCAGCCCCCAAGGCGTAGAGCGTCTCTGCCGTCTCCTCCGTCAAGCACACGATGCGCTCTGGCAATCGCGGTCGCGGAACATGTCTGCCAATCATCGGGATTTCTTCGAGCGAGTCTACGAACTGGTTTGCCAAATGGGCGCTCTAGGCTGCCCGCTTCAATGCCTCACCCCGACGCTCATGCAAGAGCTCTTGCAGTGGGAAGGGGTTCAATGCAAGACGACTGCGGGGGGTTCCTAGAAATTGGAGACAGCTTTAGGAAAAGTCCGCCGCTACCCGGTGGGCGCAGGCAAACCCAGAGAAAGCGACAGCGTTGAGGCCCTGGCCGGGGAAGGTGCTATCCCCCACGCAGTAGAGGTTGGGGATGGCGGTGCGGTTGAAGGGCATGCCCAGCAGGCCCCAGGGAGTGCCGCGAGGGATGGGGCCGTAGGTGCCGTCGACGCGGCCCAAGAAGCGGCGGTGGGTGCGGGGGGTGCCCACTTCCTGCAGTTCAATGTGGGATCCCAGCTCTGGCCAGAGGGCCTCCAGACGGCGGATAAGGCGCTGGGCTGCCGCTTGTTTTTGTTGCCGGTACTGCTCTGGGCTCAAGCCCTGCCACGTCTGCATCCAACTGGGGGTAAAGGCGTGGACAATGTGGCGGCCTGGTGGGGCCAGCTCCGGATCCAAGAGGGTGGGGATGGAGACGAAGATCGTGCCCTGCTCCGCCTCCAGGTCTTGCCAATCTTCTAGAAGAATGTGGTGGCAGTAGCGCTCGCCGGCCAGAGGCTCGGCCCGCACCCCCAAGTGCAGGCTTAAGAAACTGGGGGACTGTTGGTAGCGGCTTTGCCAGCGCCGCTCCGCCGCCGGCAGGGATCCCGGCCAGAGGCGCTCAAAAGTATCCCAGCGGGTGGCATTGGAGATGACCTTGCGGGCCCAGAGCTTTTCCCCTGTGGAGAGCTCGACCCCCACTGCTCGTCCGCGCTCTTCCAGAATCCGCCGCACCGGCGCCCCGTAGCGGATTTGCCCGCCGCAGGCCTCTAGCCCCTGGGCCAGCTTCTGGGCAATCTGCCCCACCCCTCCCTTGGGGTAGTTGACGCCGCCGTAGTGGCGGTCGCAAAACACCATGCCGGCGTTGATCATGGGCGTGCGCTCTGCCGGCACCACCGACCAGCAGTAGCACTCCATGTCCACAAAGCGCAGCAGCGCCGGATCGCGTAGGTGGCGCCGCGCCACCTGGCCCACATTGGCCGGCAAATAGCGGGCCAAAGTCAGGCAGGCGCGGGGGTTGCCGACAAAAGAGCGCCAGAGATAGCCCCACTCCTCCAAAGAGAGGAGCTCCAGGGCGTTAAGGCTGTTGAAGATAGGCCAGAAGCTGTCGTAAAAACGGCGGATGCTGCCCGCTCCCTGAGGGAAATAGCTGGCTAGCTCCTGCAAAAACTCCTCGTAGTTCCGGTGTACGCGCGGGCTGAGCCCCTGGGGCAGGTGGTAGGCAATCTGCACCGGGTCGGGGATGGAGTCCAAAGACTGGCCCACGGCAGCCAAGGCGCGGGTAAGCAGGTTGGTGGTGCCCTGCCTGCCCAGGCCAAAGATCATGGAAGCCCCGACATCAAAGCGGTAGACCCCCTTGCCGTTGGGATCCGGGCGCTCAAAGTAGCCGGCGCTGCCACCAGGGATGAGGTATTTTTCCAGCACCAACACCCGGTAGCCCTTGGCCGCCAACTGGGTGGCCGCCACCAGGCCGCCGATCCCAGCGCCGATGACAATGACATCCCACGTTGCCGGGGGAGAGGACTTGAGCTGGGCGGAAGCCTGAGGAAGCAGAGTTTGGGTCAAGGGATCCCTCTCGCACAACGCCAGTATCCTCAACCTACCAGAGCTTGCCAGCAAGCGGCGATCCGCCATCTCCCGGATCCCTAACTCCCCTCTCCCTAAGGGAGAGGGGCTGGGGGTGAGGGGATCCCTTGCCAGCGACTTAGATCAGCTCTTCTAGGCCGCGGCTGCCAACATAGCGGCTATAGGCGTAGATTAGCCCCAGGCTCAGCCCGGTAACCAGAAAGCTGAGGGCCGCTCCAAAAGGGTAGTCCAGGCTGGCGCCAAACTGCATCTGGATGACATTGCCAATCAACAAGGTTTTGCTGCCCCCCAACAAATCGGGCACCACAAACATGCCCAGCGCCGGAATTGCCACCAGGATCAGGCCCGCCGCCAGCCCCGGCAGCGTCTGGGGCAAAAGCACCCACAGGAAAACCTGCCAGCCGTTGGCGTAGAGATCCCTGGCTGCCTCTGCCAGGCGCCAGTCGATGCGCTCTATGGCCGTGTAGAGGGGCAGGACCATGTAGGGCAAGAAGGTGTAGACCATGCCCAGGTACACCGCCAGCCAACTGGGGTAGAGAGCTGTCTGGGGCGGGATCCAGCCCAGCCAGGCCGCCAGCCGTGCCGGCCACCCCTCCGGAGCCAGCACCACCATCCAGGCATAGGTGCGGATCACCAAGTTGGTCCAGAAGGGCACCACCACCAGCGTCAGCAACAGATCCCGCTGTCGGGGCGGGTGGGCGGCAATGAAGAAAGCCAGGGGATAGGCCAGGAGCACACAGAAGAAGGTGGTGACGGCCGCCACCAGCAGGCTGCGGCCCAAGATCTGCCAGTAGATGGGCGTCCAGCCCAGGGGGCCATAGCCGAGAATGCGCAGGTAGTTGGCCAACGTCAGGGGCAGGCCCACCTGGCCAAACTGGCCGCTGCTGAGAAAGCTGCAAACCAGCAGCAACAGCCCCGGCAGCACCAAAAACGTTACCACCCAGAGCACCCCCGGCCCGGCAAAGATGAGGCTGCGCAGCAGCTCCTGCCAAGGGGCGAGCAGCTCCCCTGAGCGCACCTGGAAACGCTGGATCCCTGGCTCTGCCGCTGCTGGCCGCTTCAGCATGGAGCCTCCTGTCGCCGGGGATCCGGCTGCAAGTGCACCAAGTTCTTGGGAGGGAGATGAGCCACTAGGGCCTCCCCGATGGCAAAATCCTGATCCTCGATGTCGGCGTTGAGGGTGAGGGCCTTGAGCTGCTGGCCGCTGGCCGTTTGCAAGAGGTACTGGTTTTCTGCCCCGGTGTAGATGAGGTTTTTTACCCACACCGGCACCTGGTTGGGCAGCAGATCCCAGCCGCTGCGGGAAAGCTGAATCTTTTCCGGGCGGATGGCCAACTGCACCGGCTCCAGGGTGGGTTGGATCCCAGGCACCTTGAGCTTGCCCAGGGGCGTCTCGACGCAGTCGGTGCCGCAGGCGATCCCTTCGATGAGGTTGCTGGCCCCCAAAAAGTCGGCCACAAAGGCCGTTGCCGGGCGCTCATACACCTCGTCAATGGGGCCCACTTGCTCAATGCGCCCAGCCCGCATCACCGCCACTCGGTCGCTGGTAACCAAGGCCTCCTCCTGGTCGTGGGTAACAAAGATAAACGTCATGCCCAGGCGGCGCTGGAGCTCGCACAACTGCACCTGAAGCTGCTTGCGCAACTTGGCATCCAGAGCCGAGAGCGGCTCATCCAACAGCAGCACCTCCGGCTCGTTGACCAAGGCGCGGGCCAGGGCCACCCGCTGCTGCTGCCCGCCGGAGAGCTCCTGCGGCTTGCGCTTGGCCAGATCCCCAATCTCCACCAATTCCAAAGCGGCGGCCACCCGCTTGCGCAGCGCCTCCCCTCGCACCCCCCGCATGCGCAGGCCAAAGGCAACATTTTCCTCGACGGTCATAAAGGGAAAAAGGGCATAGCTCTGAAACACCGTGTTGACATTGCGCTTGTGGGCGGGCAAATGGCCCACCGGGCGCCCCCGGATCACCACCTCGCCAGCGTCAGCCATCTCCAGGCCGGCGATGATGCGCAGCAGCGTGGTCTTGCCGCAGCCGGAAGGCCCCAACAGGCCAAAAAACTCGCCCCGCCGAATCTGCAAGTCAATGCCGTCGAGGGCCACAAAATCGCCAAAGCGCTTGCGGAGCCCCTTGAGCTCCACATCCCAGTCGGGATCCCTGGAAGTGCCGGCAATGACTCCTGCCACCACAGTTAGCAACCCTGCAATACTCTCTAACTCAGTATGCAGGTTTGGAGAGCGATTGGGGTCACCGAGATCCCGGCGGCTATAGCCATTCCGCCTCAGGCGTTTCCTCTAGTGGCTCCGCTTCCGGCCAAACCCAGTCCGTCAGGTTCTGGGAAGGGATCCCTGGCGGCATGAGCCCGTGGCAACGGGCGCAAAACAGGCAACTGGCACAGCGTTCGCCGTAGGGGAGGGCGGGAAAGGCCTGCGCCTCCAGTTGCCGCAGGCGGCCTAGGGTGGCTTTGAGGTGGGCCAGATCCCGCTCGTAGGCGGCGGCGCTGTAGCGCAACTGAAAAGGCTGCTGCGGGTGCTGCACATACCAAAAGGTAAGCTGCACCTGCTCCGGCTCAAAAGGGCCTGCCAGGGGCAGTTGAGCGGCCACCCCGCAGAGCAACAGCGGGTAAAGGCGCACCTGCCAGTCCTGGGCCAACTGTTCGTCGGGGGGGCGCTGCCGCTCCGTCTTCCAATCGACAATGTGCAGGGATCCCGGCGCAATCACCAGCCGATCCAGGCGAGCCATCAGCTTAAACCCCTCAATCCGTTGCCAGAGGGGCAGTTCCGCCAACACCCGCCCCTGCGGCTGGGCATGGGGACTGGCCAAGAACACCTGCCACCACTGGCGTACTGTCTCCTCCAAGGCCGACAAGCGCGGCTCCACCTGGAGCCCGCGGCTGTACGATTCCACCAGGCGGTGAAACTGGCGTCCCCGCTGCTGCTCCGCTTCGTGCTCAAAGGCATCCGCTGCCGGCCAAATCAGCCGCTCCAGGTACACGTAGCAAAACAAGCGGGGGCAGTAGTCCAACAGCGCCAGAGCCGAAGCTGAGAGGTTGACCTGCTCAAGCGTCAACCTCAGCGGGGAAAAAGCAGCAGGGATCCCAGGCATGGACCAAGAAGAGGAGTTCATGGCCATTCTAGTGCCGCTAGGACTGGAGAATGGCTTCTAGAGCCGCGCGCGGATCTAGACAAGATAAAATTAAGCTCAGGCTCGTGCTAGAGGTCTTGGTTTTTTGCCGCTAGTGTCTGAGCGTCTGCAAACTGTTTCGAGAGCGAGGAAAAGGTCGTGGAGCTAGCTGAGATCGAGGAGTTAATGAGCAAAGCGGTGCAGGCCACCCAGCGTTCCTTCAACACGGTGCGCACCGGGCGGGCTAACGCCAGCCTGCTGGATCGCGTTCAGGTGGAGTACTACGGCGTTCCCACTCCCCTGAAGGCGCTAGCCAGCATCACCACTCCAGATGCCAGCACTCTCTTGATCCAGCCTTTTGATCCCTCGACCCTGGCAGCAATTGAGCGGGCCATCGTCGCCTCCGACCTGGGCCTAACCCCCAGCAACGATGGCAAGGTGGTGCGCCTCAATATCCCTCCTCTAACCGAAGAGCGGCGCAAGGAGCTGAGCAAACAGGTGGCCAAGCTGGCCGAAGAGGGCCGGGTTTCCATTCGCAACATCCGCCGCGACGCCATCGACTCGGTGCGCAAGCGGGAGAAAAACGGCGAGATCTCCGAAGACGAGTCCAAAAGCTTGCAAGAAGAAATCCAGAAATTGACCGACCGCTATATCAAGAAGATCGACGATCTGCTGGCGGAGAAAGAAAAAGAACTGACCACGCTTTAGGGCTTTGTCCTTGAGCACGCCCGCCAACTGTTTTTGGCCCGCTGCAGCCAAGCAGCAGCTCCCTCCCCGGGGCTGGGATCCCGGCCTAGGCCAGCATGGACCTCATCTTGTGTCATCAGTCAGCAGATTTCGACACCCTAGGGGCGGCAGTGGGGGCAGCCCGACTCTACCCTAGCGCCCGCATTGCCTTGACTGGCGGATCCCTGCCGGGAGTGCAGGAGTTCTTGGCCCTCTACCGGGACGAGTTTCCCCTCATCGAGCTGCGTTCGGTGGATCCCCGCCAGGTCCAGCGCTGGATCTTGGTGGATTGTTACGATCCGGATCGCCTCGGTAAGGCTGCGGCCTGGCTGAGCGTTCCTGGGGCAAAGATTGAGATTTTCGACCACCACCTGCCTGCCACCTCGCTGGAGGAGGTATGGCCGCAGCAGCAGGTCAGCGCTCACATTGAAGCCGTGGGCTCCACCTGTACCCTCCTCGTGGAGCGGCTGCAGGCGGCCAGGATCCGCCTCAGTCCATTTGAGCGGCTGGCCCTGGCCTTGGGCATTCACATGGACACGGGATCCCTGACGTTCCCGGAGACCACTGCCCGCGACGGTGCTGCCCTCACCTGGCTGTTGCAGCAGGGGGTGAACCTGGTGGTGCTGCGGCGCTTTTTGGGGGACGGCCTCACCCCCCCGATGCAGGAACTGCTCAGCCAGGGACTGGCCCAGATGCAGGTGGAGGCGGTGGGGGAGTACCGCTTGGGAACGTGGCTGCTGGAGCTGCCGGAGTTTGTGCCCGGCTTGGCCGGCCTGGTGATGCGGCTAATGGATCTGACAGGGGTGGACGTGCTGCTCTTGGTGGCACGACAGGGGGAGCGGCTTAGCCTCATCGGGCGGGCGCGGCAGGAGTTTGCCCAACTGGGCCGAGTGATGGCCCGCTACGGTGGCGGCGGCCACGACTGTGCGGCAGCCGCTACCCTAAAAGCTTCTCCAGACCAGCCCCTGCCCGATCCCGCCCAGGTGCTGAGCGACCTCAGCCAGGCGGTTAAAGAGCGGATCCCGCCGCCTGTGACGGCCAAGGATTTGATGTCCTCGCCGGTGCGCACCATCCGACCGGAGGTTACTATCCAGGAGGCGCAGCGGGTGCTGCTGCGCTATGGCCACTCCGGCCTGGTGGTGGTGGATGGCCAGGGCCGCCTGGTGGGAGTGATCTCGCGGCGAGATATCGACATTGCCCTGCACCACGGCTTTGGCCATGCCCCCGTCAAGGGCTACATGACTACCGACGTCAAGACCCTCTCCCCCGACACGCCCCTGGCGGAGATCCAGCGGCTGATGGTGCAGTGGGACATTGGCCGTCTGCCAGTGCTCCAGGATGGCCAGTTGGTGGGGATCGTTACCCGCACCGATGTGTTGCGACACCTGCACCAGCTGCCGGCCCTCTCACCCCAGTTGGCTTCTCCTGCTCTCTCTTGTCCTTTGGATCTCACCTTTGCCGCTCTCTCGCCGCAGCACCGCCGGCTGCTAGAGGAAGCTGCCCGAATTGCCGATGAAAAGGGTCTGCGGCTGTATCTGGTGGGGGGGGCGGTGCGGGATCTGCTGCTGCACCGGTGGGGACGGCAGCCCTCCTCTTGCCTGGAACGGCTGGATTTGGATTTGGTGGTGGATGGGCCTTACCCCTCGACCCCCCAAGGGACGGATCCGCCGGGCTGGGGGTTGATCCTGGGAAAAGCCCTCAAGCAGCACTTCCCGGAGGCACGCCTGGAGATCCACGGCAAGTTCCAGACGGCAGCCCTGATCTGGCCAGGGGGCTTTTGTGTGGATATTGCCAGCGCCCGCACCGAGTTTTACCCCTACCCGGCCTCGCCCCCTGAAGTGGCCATGGGATCCATCCATCAGGATCTCTACCGGCGGGATTTTTCCATCAATGCGCTGGCTTTGCGCCTCAACGGCCCGCAGCGGGGGCAGTTGCTGGACTTTTTCGGCGGGCAAGCGGATCTGCAAAAGGGGATCATCCGCGCTCTCCACCCCAACAGCTTCATCGAGGATCCCACCCGCATCTACCGGGCCGTCCGCTTTGCCGTGCACCTGGGCTTTGCCCTGGATCCGACCACCGAAGAATGGATTCGCACGGCTGTAGCCAGCGGCCTCCACGATGCCGTTGGCGGGGAGCGCCTCAAGCAGGAGCTGGCCTACATCCTCCGCTCCCGCGACTGGCCCTTGGCTTTTGAGCGGCTGGCGGCATGGGGAGCCCTGCGCTGCATTCACCCCGCTTTGACCTGGGATCCCTCCCTGTACCGGCGGCTGCAGCGGGTGGGCCGCTGGGCCTATCACTTCCGCCGCCGCTACCCCGAGCTGGGATCCCAGGAGATCTGGCAACTGCGCCTGGAAGCCTTGCTCTTGCCCCTGCCCCAGGCACCCCAGGTAGCCAGCCAGCTCCACCTCACCCAAGCGGGCATCGAACGCCTCAGCCATTTCTCCCACTACCAAGCCCTCTTGGCCCAACTGGAGACCGGATCCCTGTCTCCGGCTCAGGTAGTACGGCTGCTGCAGGGGCTGCGCATCCCGGCGGTGATCCTGTTGGCAGGGCTGGCCGCCAAGCCAGCGCGGCGGCTGCTCTGGCGCTACTTGCAGGAGTGGCATTGGGTGAAGCCACCCCTCAACGGGCACGATTTGCGTTGCCTGGGCTACAAGCCGGGCCCTCTTTTTCAGGAGATCTTGGAGCGCCTGCGCTGCCTCACCCTCAACGGCGAGCTTACCACTCGCGCTGAGGCAGAAGCCTGGCTGCGGAAACACTTCCCCTTGCTGCAATCTCAGCCAAAGTAGCCAAAAGAGTAGAGGGGTTGCCCATTTCTGGTAGGACGATCCCATTGCCAGATCGCTAGCCTGAGAGAAGGTTGTCTTGGAGGGATCCAATGCGGGTATTGAAACCTCGCTCTGCTGTCGAGGCAATCCCGTCGGTGGGCCCCATCCCCCCCCAGCGGCGGAGTTGCCGCGTGGCCAAGCCGGTTGCCTTTGCTCTGCTGGCCATCCTTGCCGCCGGGATGGGATCCCCTGCCCAGGCCCAAGACCTGGTTCGGCTGCTGATCCACGGCCTGCAATGGCTGCAGGTGAGCCAGTTAAACGACGCCCAAGAGGTGAGCTTGGGCCGCCAGATCGACCAGCAACTGAAAGCCCGCGGACAGATTCGCGTCAGTTCAAATTTCTATTGGGTGGAGCGGGTGAACCGCATCGGCCAGCGGGTGGCCGCCCACAGCGAACGCCCTAACTTGCCCTATACCTTTCAGGTGGTGGAGGATCCAGACATCAACGCCTTTGCCACGATGGGTGGTTTTGTTTACATCACCACTGGCGCCCTGGAAGCTGCCGACAACGACGACCAAATTGCTGCTGTCTTGGGCCACGAAATCGCCCATATCAGCGAACGTCACGGCCTCCAGCAACTGCAGCAGGCTGCCGCCGCCCGCTTCGGCGCCCAATTGCTGGGACTCGATGACAACACCTTGGCCGCCCTAGCCCTGGAGCTGGGAGTGCGCCGACCGCAAAGCCGCGAAAACGAGTTTGTTGCCGACGAAAAAGGTTTGTGGGCCGCCTATCGCGCTGGCTTCGATCCCAGGGGCATGTCGCAATTTTTGGCCAAGTTGCAATCCCGTCCATCCCTGCCGGACTTCTTGCGTACCCATCCCCCTGTCGCGGAGCGCATCGCCCGCCTCAACCAGCTTATCGCCGAGCACAGCATGGTCAGCCCTGCTGCCTATGGCTCCGGCGGCCCCACTTGGCCTTCGCAATCTCTCCCCCAAACCCAGCGCACCGAAGTTGAGATTCTGCCGGTGCTGCCGGTTTTGCCCTGAGTAGGCCGCTGGGATCCGTTTTCCCCGTAGGGTGGAGGTTCGCATCTGGGGGGAACGCTTCGCACCGCTGGCGCGAGCAGTAGGCGAGGGTAGCCTTGTAAGCTGAGAAAGGGTTTCCTACCTGCCCCGCTGCGCGGTTCACTTGCAGTGGGCCGTAGGACTGGGCAAGCCAGGAGGCATGGGAAGAACATCAAGCAACAGAACGTGCCACACAAAAGGATAGCTTGGTAGCCCCGCACTTGAGTGCAGGGCGGAAAAGCTCGCTAGCCACTTTAGTCGCTTACCCATGATGGGGGTCGTTGATATAGTTTCATAG
>NZ_JANSHO010000019.1:0-643 GCF_047502635.1 Synechococcus sp. RC10B2 | reverse complement strand
CTTGGGAACACGCTCCTCACAAACACAACAATTTTGGGACGTACCACGGGGATCCACTCTCAACACCTGTTTGCCGCGTTTGACCGCCACTGCTGTCAGAATGTCAAGAAATCGTCCCCAAGCCGCATCCAAAATCGATTTAGCCAACCGAGTCCGTGCCAGCCCTCGGACGTTGAGATCCTCCACCACCAACAGGTCGTATTGCCCCACCAGCCAGTGCGCCACTTGGTAGTGGAACGCTTTGCGTTGTCGGGCAACGTGCAACTGCAAACAAGCAACTTTCGTGGCTTGTCTCTTCCAGTTGGCGGATCCCTTCACTTTGCGGCTCAGTTGCCGCTGCTGTCGAGCCAAGTGTTTTTGGGCTCGGCGGTAGTACCGCGGGATAGGCACCACCTCCCCATCGCTGGTGGTGAGAAACCTATCCAATCCCACATCAATGCCCACCGCCTTTTTGATAGGCACAGGCTCTGGGGAAGGAACGCTTTTGTCTTCCAAGCTGATGCAGACATACCACCCATCGGCCTTGCGCACCACTGTGCAGGTTTTGGGCACAAACCCCTCCGGCAAGGGGCGGTGCAGCACCACAGGCATCGAGCCAATCTTGCTCAGCCGCAGAGTCTCCCCTTCCAGATGCGCTCCCGCC